>URKO01000063.1 GCA_900548415.1 uncultured Porphyromonas sp. | reverse complement strand
CAAAGGTTACAGCGTTGTGTTTTTGACGGAGACGGACGCACGACCGTGCGTCCCTACAAAGGGCTACTCGTCTCCGCTAGTCTCTAATCTCCGTGACAGGCAGCTCGAGACGCTCCGCCCACGGCATCATGGCATTGATAAGGGCGATGCGATCGTAGGCGGATAGTGTAACGAGCGGTATGTCCCGCGGCGTCAGTACCCCCTCAGCGATCAAATGCGCGCGTTGCACCCCAGCAAGTAGCGGCACACGAGGCGTGTACCAGCGGTTCTCTTGGCGCAAAGCGATATTCGTGTAGGAGCTGTCCGTGAGCAAGCCCTCCTCATTGACGATCACGATCTCATCCGCCTCACCACGCAACTCCAGTAGTGCCTGCAAGGCTTCCCGGTCGGCCCACTTGAGGTGGTAGTCCAGCGCCGGCGCAGCGACAGCTCTCAGCGACTCGATCGTACGCCGATGATAAGGAGCGTAAGCCACCTCCAGCGGCTCCGCATCGTATAGCAGACGGCACTTGACCACCCCCATAAGTGACGCCGGACAAGGGTGCTGAGCCAGATACTCCGCCAGTCGCCAGCGAGGCGTGACGCCATACGCAGCGAGCGACCGGTCGATGCGCTCTTGGTGCAGAGGCAGCAGCTCAGGCTCGCCATCTACGTAGCGGATGCTCTCTAGTAATAACGGTACGCGACTCATACGAATGGTAGATAAACCTTCTGACACACCTCCCGATACTCCTCCGCACACTGACTATTGATCGTGATCCCGCCCCCACTGCGGTAGCGCAGTGCACCATCCGCCTGCTGCTCTATGAAGCGTATCATCACGCCACTGTCTAGCGTCTCCCCGTCGAAGTATCCGCAGATGCCCGTGTAAAAGCCTCTCGGCTCCCCCTCCGCCTCAGCAATCGCCCGTACGGTTGCCTCCTTGGGCGCCCCACTAATAGAACCCGCCGGGAGGAGTTCGCTCAGGATGCTTCCGAGATGAGCGCGCCAGTCAGGAGCAAGCTGTCCGACGATCTCCGAGCTCACCTGAAGCAAGTGTCCACGACTGGTGAGCAGTTCATCGATATACCTAAAGCGTCTCACCGCAACATGGTGACTCACGCGGCTCAAGTCGTTTCGTATCAGGTCGGTAATCGTGTAGTGCTCGGCTGTCTCCTTGTAGTCGCTGAGGATGGTCTCAGCAGCATCGGGCAGGGTCGCATCTATCGTCCCCTTCATCGGGAAGCAGCTGATCTCATCCCCTACGATGCGCACGAAGGTCTCAGGCGAAAAGCAAACGAATCGTCCCGGCAAGTAGCACTTATAGCGAGCCTGCGAACGAAGGAAGACCTCCTCCAGCGAGATATTCAGCTCTATGGGGGTCGCCACCGTCAGATTGGCCAAAAAGCTATCGCCACGCTCCAGGGCATGACGGATCACTGCGAAACGCTCCGCATAAGCCTCCTCGCTGATCGGTGTGGCCTGTAGCACAGCCGGCGTATCGCTCACGGAGTGTGCCGAGCTATTGGTCACGCCGCCAATATCGAAGCGTAGCTCTTGCTGCGCCAGCGGCTCCTCGAGGAGGAGCAGTTCGCTCATCTCATAGTCTAGGCAGAAGACAAAGGGCTTGCCCTGCCCGCCCAGTTCGTTGAGCCTATCAATCATCGATTGCTTCATATCATTCACTCGTTCTGCATTATGTATTCGCTCCACGAGACGTGTAACCCTTTGTAGGGACGCACAGTCACGAATCCTGTAGGGACGCACGCTAGTGTCTAGTGGGATGGCGTCCGTTGTGTCAAAGGTTACAGCATCGTGGTTTTAACGGGGACGGACGCACGACCGTGCGTCCCTACAAATCGTTATCCGTCAAGTGCGTTTGAACATATCGTTACTCGTCAAGTGTGACCACTTGCATCGTTTGTATCTGCAAATATACTATCTTCGTAGCTTGTAATGAAACATCTACTGATAGCTGACAATCACGACTCCTTTGTCTACAACCTCGTAGAGCTCCTGCGACAGCTCGACGAGTGCTCCATGGAGATACACTACACGGAGCAGATCACGCCCGCCATGGTCGCTCACTGTCACGGCATCCTGCTCTCTCCAGGCCCTGGGATACCGACGGAGCAACCCCACCTGATGCAGCTCATAGACAGTTACCACACGAAGCTACCCATGCTGGGCGTTTGCCTAGGACATCAAGCACTCGCCAGCTACTGCGGTGCCGAGCTAGTGCAGCTCCGCGCCCCCCTCCACGGGCATACCGACCAACTCATCATCGATCATCACGACACACTGCTACGAGACATCCCCACCGGGAGCCACATCGGGCGTTATCACTCGTGGGTCGTGCAGCCCGACAGCCTCCCCGACACGCTACAAGTCACGGCACACGCACAGTCCGATGGCACCATCATGGCACTACGTCATCGCAGCCTGCCGCTGTGGGGCGTGCAGTTTCACCCCGAGAGCTACATCTCCGACCACGGACGCCGCTACCTGCACAACTTCATCGCCCAGCTCTAGCGCATCGTCCCCTCCTTCTACCAAAAACCACTTTTCGAAAAGCTACTTTTGCGCGAAAAGTCGCTTTTCCAAAAGTTACTCGCCTGTTGGCTGTTGGCGGGGTTGGCTGGTGTTACTGAGTCCTGTAGGGACGCACGATGAGTGTCGAGTCGGAGGGCGTCCGTTGTAGAACGGCAAGACAAGTATTGATACCGTCTCCTTTAACGGGGACGGACGCTCGACCGAGCGTCCCTACAAATCGTTACACGTCCGCCTCGATGCGTCTTTACCATTCTGGTTAGAAGCGGACGATGAGCGAGGCGTCGTACTGGCGTCCCGTCAGGTAGTTGGGCACGGCGTACTGGTTGCGGTAAGCGTCCGAGAGCCAGTAGTAAGAGCCGATGTTGGTCATGTCAAAGAGGTTGAAGACATTCACCCCGATCGAAACCTTGCTAAGTGCTTGTAGCCAGCGCCACGCACCGGGCTTTGCCTCAGCACGATCCCACAGCGTGTACTGCATACCGATGTCGACACGTTTGTAAGGCTTGCCACGGAAGAGCGGACGACCAAAGCCCTCGGCAGCATTGAGCTGAGGAAGTCCTCCCGTCAGCACACCGCGCAAGCTGAGCGTGATACGCTTGTAGCCGGGGAAATAGTCCTGGAAGAAGAGTGACAAGTTGTAGTCCGGCACGTGTGGTAGTGGCATCTCGCCATACCCCTCGATGGTCTGCCGGCCACGCATCAGCGAGGCGGTAAGCCACGAGTCTACGTCTGGAACAAACTCTCCAAAGAGCTTGACATCTAGCCCCACGATGTAGCCGGTGCCCAGGTTTTGACCTAGGTAACGCTGCTTGACATTGTCCACATAGTAGGGATTGATGCGAAAGAGATGCTTGTAGTAGCCCTCGGCGGTGAGGCGAAACTTGCGTCCCCCCACGAGGAAGTTGTAGTCCACACCGACCAAGGCTTGTGCCGATCCTTGCGAACGCACCTGATTGTTGAGCAGTACGGACTGATTGCCCATAGCGTCAGCCTCGATGATACGTATCTCCTTGTAAAAGGGGCTCTGGTAGTAAAGTCCTCCAGCTGCTCTCACCAAGAGGTCGGATAGCTCCTTCGGTCGCCACGAAGCGACTAGACGAGGCGAAAAATCCGCCTTCTTATTGAACGACCAGAAGCTTCCCCGCACGCCAGCCGTCAGGTGATAGCTCCCCGAGGGCGTCTGCCACTGCATCTCATCTTGCAGGTAGAGCGAGGCACGGGCCGAGCGTAGCGAGACGTTGGAGTAAAGGTTGCTCTGCATCTTGATCAGATCGGGGTCGCGCGGCAGGTTATAGCCCGCCGAGTCGAGCTTGACCCACTCAGAGATGTAGTCCGCTATCTGCTCGCCTCGTAGCTCCGCACCCCACATGAGGCGATGCGTCTCGTTGAGACGCTGATTGCCACTATAAGCGAGAGCCACGACCGAGTAGCGGAGTAGGTTGCGGGCATGCTCATGGTTGACACCTGTGGCGAGGAGCTCCTGCTTATCCGATCCAGTCGTTGGGTCAGCCTCCTTCTGCAGATAGTAAGCGCCCGTTATATCGTAGCTCTCCCGCTCATTGCTGTTGTAGAGGCTCAGATCTAGCCTGTGCGCGCCTCGACTGCTGGGACGCCAGTGTAGCGTCAAGGCGCCAAAGAGGGTGGAGAAGCGATCCCGCTCCTGTCCGTCGAAGTAGACGGTAAAGTGCTTCGCATTTTGCAGGGAGCCAACAGTCGTCTCACGTTGCTGCGGACGAAAGCGGTACTGTGTCCAGGAGTAGTAGCCGATGCCCTCGATGCGCCAGCGATCATTAAAGGTATAGGTCAGATAGGTCTGCGCATCCGCATAGAAAGGGTTGTACTCCCCGCGGGTCTCCATCTTAGAGAGCAGCAGCTGCGTGGTGCGCGTGCGGATGCCTGTGACATGGGTAAAACGCCCATGCTTGCCCCCCACGTAGAGACTATTATTCATCAAGCCAAGAGTGACAGCACCCTCGAGCTTCGTGGGACGTTTATATTGTATGTCTAGGACCGAAGAAAGCCGATCGCCATAGTGCGCATCGAAGGCTCCCGCCGAAAAGTAAACCCGCTCCACCAGATCGGTATTGACAAAGCTCAAGCCCTCCTGCTCGGCTGAGCGCACCAGCAATGGACGGTACACCTCGATACCGTTGACGTAGACGAGGTTCTCATCGAAGCTACCCCCACGCACATTGTACTGCGTGCTCAGCTCGTTGTGCTGTGTGACCCCCGCATAGGTAGCCACCATCGACTCGATGCTACGTGTCGGCGAAGCCTCCATGGCGAGCGTCTGAGTCGTGATCCGCTCCATACTGGGCGGACGCGCTTCGCCCCGCACTGTCACGGTACCTAAGGCTATAGCACTCTCACCCAGCATCGGGTTAAAGTGCATGTCTCGTGAGATACCCTGCGGGTACACTTGGCGCACCGTCTGATAGCCGATAGAGCTGTAGGTGACCACCACGCTGTCGGTCGTCGGGGTCAGCTCCAAGCGGTAAGCACCCGTCAAGTCGCTCCAGGTGCCGATGGCCGTTCCCTCGACACGCACCGAGGCAAACTCGATCGGCTCACGGTCACGATCTAAAACGTAACCCGTGAGCGCCACACGGTGGGGCGTCGCGACAGCCGTCGTGTCGGTCGTTGCGCCGGTCGGCTGACCTGTCGTCTGGCCGTGAAGAGCCAGCACGCTACCCTGTAGTAGGAGGCAGAGCAGTAAGACGATGTGGTAAAGTGATCTCATCGCTTACAAAGGTAGACAAAAGTCGCAAGCTATGAGCGATGCTTGTCGTCTGTTGTGTCCGATAGCTGTTGGCTGGTGTTACTGCGTCCTGTAGGGACGCAGTGGGGATGGACGCGATATTGCTTTGACACAACGGACGCCACTAGCCGTGACGACATCCTGCTTTCTAAGTTCATATGCAAGTAAAAAGCGAAGTTTTTTTCTCGTTTCACAAGTTCGGTCTACTTCTCTTCGGGGACCGCTCGTCGGGGTGGGGGCTCCCACCGTAGGGGCGGACCTATGTGTCCGCCTGTCCTCACCTGAGCGTAGTCTATTCTGCGGGCGGACACGCAGGTCCGCCCCTACACGAATTACATCAACACGACAAATCCAGCCATCAAATGCTGTAATACCAGCAGCATAATAGACAGACGCACACAGAAGGACCTCGCAAGAGGTCCGACGAATCATAGCCGTGGGTCGGAGGGGCAAAGCTCCGAACGACCCACGGACGCTAGACGTCACCTGATTTATCGACCCCTTGTGGGTCGGACTAGACGAATCTACAGCTCCAGTCCGACCTCCCGCCAGGGGAGGTCGTACCCCCTTTATACGCCCCTGTGTCCCCCAGTCGTTCGGAGCTTTGCTCCTTCGACTGGGGGCTATGATTCGTCCGACCGCAAGCGGTCGCTTCCTCCGTCACCTGCACTCGTCTTATTGCACAACAACGAGACGAGTAACCCTTTGTATCACAGCGTGGTTGTAGAATGATCTAGACGATGTGTCCTTTGACGGGGACGGACGCTCGACCGAGCGTCCCTACAAAGGGCTACACGTAAGCTATGCTCCATGAATAGGGTGTGCAAACTGTCGGAAAGAACAAATCCCTAGGGCGGGACGAAATGATCCCTAGGGAGGGACGAAAATCTCCCAAGCGGGGTGGAACGAAAACTTCCCATCAGTTTGAAACAGCACTTCTGGGGGAAATGCGGCTCCTAGGGAGGGCATCTCCTGACATGAGACTATTGCAAAAGTCAACAGTCTCGACATATAGCAGAGGCGGTGCCACACCCCACGCTGGGGAGACACCGCCTCACTGTATCTATTTCGTGTAGCCTCGCTCGGAGACTAACGCTCTCGGCGACTACTTGTCACTGAAGAGACGTACGGGGTACCATATTCCTTGCTCAGGTCTTGGATCACTAGAGTGAGTATACATACCTGCTGAGCCAGTGGCCTTAATCTTCTCAAGGACACCACAAACTACATAATCACGGTCAATGTCACACTTGTTTGTGATGATGAGAGCCCATTCTCCGACATGTGTATAGGGAGAGTTAGGATTGTTTTGAGTATGTAGGTACATATGATTCACATATCCAGCAGCGTAGAAGGTACGGGTGACATCGTTCTCCTTGTTGCTATTCCAGAAAGCCTCGTTGGCTATGCCATCGACACCACCATTCCAGTTAGGGCCTAGATAGCGAGAGGTGATCTTGTAGTAAGATGAGATCTTGCCTGTCTTATCACCCTTGAAATCGCCTACCCACTCGTAGCGGTAGGCCGTGACGAACATATTGTTGAAGTCGTCACTCACTCTCTTATGGCGCAGTCCGTAGGAGACGTGATTGGCCTTGTCAGTACGGTAGTCTGCCGTGAAGAGGAAGTTGGGACTCTTACCATTGTCACTGTATGCCCAGCAGGGGAATGTGGTA
>URKO01000062.1 GCA_900548415.1 uncultured Porphyromonas sp. | reverse complement strand
CGTCTCGTACCAATCGTTGGCTGAGGGAGTGGCAGACCAGCAGTCATTACCCGTGACACGCGCCGGCTCCTCGTGATAGTTAGAGGAGCGATTGGGTAGCTGAAGCGAAGTGCCGGGTAGGTAGTAGAAGTTGTTGTTCGGATCAAACGCTTTGCTTCTATCATCCTTAGCTCCCAGCGGTGTAGTCCCTTGGGGCGTGTGAGTGCCGTCATACTGTCGCGACACATGGTTAGGGACAAAGTCTATGATCACTTTTAATCCATGACGATGGCAGCGCTCTACAAAAGAGCGAAACGTCTCTCGTCGCCTCATCGGCTCTCGCACGATGGTCGGGTGTACGTCGTAGTAGTCGGTGATGGCGTAGGGCGAGCCTGCCTGCCCCTTGACAATGTCGGGGTGTTGGTCAGGACAGTCTGTCCAGCTATGCAAAGGTGTCTGGGTGGCGTGGCGTATGATCCCTATCGGCCACAGGTGAGAGACTCCTAGCGAAGCGAGGTAGTCAAGTGCTGCATCGTCAAAGTCTTCGAGCGTGCCTGTGCCGTTTTGCTCTAGAGTGCCATGAGGCGTCAGCTGAGCGTGCGCTTTCTTATTACCCCATAGACGTACTAGTGTGGAGTAGATTATGGTGCGCATAGCCTATGCTTTGCCCTGCTGTGAGAGTAGGTCGATGATCTCTCTAAACTGCTCCTCCTCTTCGTATGCCTTGCTGATGAGCTGGTAGCCAATGTCTGAGATGATATCTACGGGAGAAACATCGTAGGCACCAAAGTGCGAGAGTAGGGGTGACTGAAGTACAACGTCGCAGAGCTCTAGGTCGATAGTCACATTAGCACGCATCATAATGCGTATGAGACGGTCCGAGAGACGGAGCATGTTTTTCGTAGGCGTATTGTCTACCTCCGGGCTTAGGTTGATCCCGAGGAGGAAGTCGCACGACTCACGGATGGGACGTGCGGGGAGATTCATAAAGACCCCACCATCGACATACTGCTCGCCATCGATGACAACCGGCTCGAAGAGGATCGGTATCGAGCAGGAGGCCACCACGGTAGAGGCTAGGTCACCCTCTGTAAAGTCACGCGCCTCGGCTTTATTCAAGTTGGTCGCGATGATGTGCATGGGGATCGGTAGATCTTCAATGCGCTCATGGCGTAGGGTCTCTTTGAGAAATTGTCGATACTTATTGGTCTTGAGCAGTGAGAGCCTCGGAGTAGTCAGCGAGGTCATATTCATGAAGACAAAATTTGACGACAGGTCATAGATCTCCTCACTACTGTAGCCGTCTGCATAGAGTGCCCCCATGAGCGAGCCGACGCTAGTCCCGGCGATGATGTCAGGCCGTACGTTATGCTCCTCTAGAAAACGAAAGACACCTATGTAGGCTAGCCCACGAGCAGCTCCGCCACAGAGAGCTAGACCGAAGGTGGGTCTACTGCCGTAGGTCCATGTGCGGACACGCTCTACCAGCTTATCGAGCGAAGTGGATATGAGGGCAGAGCCGCGCTCTATGAGACGCTCTCCCTGAGCTTTCAGATCAGAAGTGTTGAGTGCCATATCAGGTTCATTTAGGTGGTTGATTGTTTTCTGCCCAGAGGTAGGTCTGCGAGTAGCGTCGTCAGTGGTGGCTCCGTAAAGGCACGACGTGAAGCGACCACTAGCTCCCACTCCTCGGCAAACTGCTGCTGCGTGAGCATGTGGTTACGATGTCCTGAGCGATCCAAGCGATCTAAGAGGTACCCCACGGTCAGCAAGTCGGGGTCGACGGCTAGGTTGTAGTGTAGCTCCTTGTCGCGAGAGCTATAGACTACCTCGATGATCAGATCCTCCTCGAGTAGCTTAGCGATGATCTCACTGGTCTGATTGATCGGCAGGTGACAGGCCTCTGAGAGCGAAGGTATATCATGTGGCTCAGGCTCCGTGTGATCGAGGAAGCGCTGCACGATGTGAGCCATCACTAGAACTGTCAGGAAGTCGGAGTAGCGAGGAGAGACATTGGTTGCGTCCTTGGCGTAGGTAAAGTTCACCACATTCTGTATGGAGAAGCATAGCTTAGCACTAAAGAGCGTGATCGACCAGACCACCTGCAGCCATAAGAGCAAGAGCGGTAGAGCTGCAAATCCACCATAGATAGCATTGTACTTAGAGATCCATAGGATACCGCTGACGTAGAGCGCCTGCAGGATTTGGAAGGCACTACCAGCTATGGCCCCAGCGATGAGTGCTGGGAGGAACTTGACTCGGGTATTAGGGAGTGCCATGAATATACCCGCAAACATAAAGATCAGGATGACGTATGGTAGCAACTTGAGCATAAACTCCCACAGAGGCGTGAAGAGTATGTAGTCGTTGAACCACGTATTCTTTATCGTCGCCATCATCACGGTCAGTCCCGACGAGAGCGTCATCAGGATAGGCAGTAGCACGACCATCGTGATGTAGTCCGTCAGCTTACGTCCTATGGAGCGCCCACGAGGCACCCCCCAGATGACGTTGAAGGTCTGCTCGATCGTGTTCAAGAGGAGGAAGATCGTGTAGAGAAACAGTACCAAGCCGATCCCTAAGAAGAGTCCTCCCTGTACCTGCCCTAGATAGTTATCCACAAAGCCCATCATCGTGTCCAGCTCGTTCTGATGCCCAGGCATATAGGTCATCAGAAAGTCGTAGATCGTGTCTTGAAAACCAAACCCCTTGGCAAAAGCTACAAGAAGTGCTAGCATCGGCACGATAGAAAGAAACGTTCGGTAGGTCAGCGCCGAGGCATGGCGACTCAACCGTTGATCCACATAGCCCTTGATGGCCATATAGAGAGCCTTGAGCGTATTGATGTAGAGCCGTCTGAAGCCTCGCACCTCCTGTGGCTGTATGTGCCACATGTCGCTCGTGAGGAAGCGAACTACCTTGTAGGCTCCCACCTTGAGCTTGCGCACCCAGGTGGAGGGCTTGCGAGCAGCGTGCTCTACGGTTGTAGCTTGCTGAGAGCTGGAACGCTTATGTCGTATAGAGTTGGTATGTTGTGGCATGAAGTTAGTGATACTATATTATATATGGTACGACAGGGAGGTGTGCTTTGCTGGGCATCACCTCGCCCGGCGCTGGCGAAGCGAATCACGGAGAGGACAGTAGGTCTATAAGCCGGGTTCTGTGCCACTCACGAGGAGTGGTGCTTGTCATTTATCTACGACACCCGTTGCCGAGTGCCTCTAGCAATCTACCCTCCGACTAGGACGAGCAGCCCTCATAGCGTCGGTATACTTGATCTTGCAACCCATAGTGTGTACAGCCAGTGGGTCACCCACACTGCTGGTGAGCTCTTACCTCACCTTCTCACCCTTACCCAGCGTGCCGTAGGCACCTCTGGGCGGTCATTCTCTTCTACACGTCACCTACCCTCGCGGATAGCTCTCTGTTAGGGAGTATGGTACTCTGCGTTGCCCGGACTTTCCTCTCTCGCACGAGATGCGGAGCCGAGGCTCTCATCCACTAGCGACAGCGACAAGCCGATCTACTGCCATATCCATGATACGTCACTGGGAGGCTCTCACTCTAGAGCAATGACCTCCACAGGTGCAAAGATACAAAATGAAGCGATTAGCACTGATCGCTCGACCTTCCCCAGAGACTCAAAGGCCTGTAAAAGTGCATCCCGCAGTTTGCTAAACCAGATGACTCTGTAAAACGAGTGCTGAAGGGGGAGCGGCTGAGTGGTTAGATGCCGGTGCCTAGCGACTGGAGGATGAGGTAGGTCATATAGGCTACGTAGACGGCGAGCAGGGCAATGCCCTCCTTGCGGCTGATCATAGCTCGTCCGAGTACATTGCTGAAGATGAAGAGGAGGAAGACAGACACCAGCATCATCATATAGTCCAGCAACTGTATGCCAGCTGGTACCAGGGGCGTGATCGTGGCGGAGGCTCCGAGGATAAGGAGGATGTTGAAGATGCTACTCCCTACGGCATTACCAATGGCCAGGTCCGGTTGACGCTTGACGGCTGCTACAACTGATGTCGCCAGCTCAGGCAGTGAGGTACCGATGGCGACGATAGTAAGTCCAATGATTGCTTCGCTCACACCCCACGAGCGTGCTATACTAGAGGCATTGTCCACGAATAGACGTCCACCGAAGATCAGCAGAGCGAGTCCGCCGATGACCTTAGCGATAGAGATTAGCAGTGTCCTGGTTGCATGCTTTGCCTTAGACTTATCTGCATCATCTTCTAGTGACGAGAGTTCAGGCTCGGGTGCTTTTTCCTTGGGCGCAGACATGAAGGCTAGATAAAGGTAGAAGATGAGGAAGCAGAGGAGCACGATGCCGTCGCCACGATCGATGATGTTGCCCGAGAAGCCTCTCGTGAGGAGATTATCGCTCGCCATAACTAGACAGATGGCTGTGACCAGCATGGCGATCGGGATGTCTCGCTTCATAGCGTCATGCGTCACACGGATCGGGTAGATCATAGCACTGACGCCTAGGATGAGGAGGATATTGGCGATGTTACTTCCTACCACGTTGGCGATGGCTATGTCTGGCTTGTTGGCCAGAGCCGAGGTGATGCTCACGACTAACTCAGGGGCTGAGGTGCCAAAGCCTACGATCGTGAGACCGATCACCAGTTGAGACACACCTAGTCGCTCAGCAATCGTCACAGACCCATTGGTGAGGAAGTTGGCCCCAGCAGTGATCATGACTAAGCCTAAGATGAGCAGTAAGAAGTAGAGTAGTATTGACATAATGCCTAAGATATAAGGTGTAGTACACGTTTACCAGCCTCCAGTGGCACCGCCACCACCGCCTGAACCGCCACCGAAGCCTCCGCCACCGAAACCTCCGCCGCCGAAACCACCACCGCCTCGTCCGAGAGAGCTACCGATGATACCGCCGAGTATAGCTCCGCCTAGAGCAGAGTTGCTCTCTTTGTAGACCGTTTCGTCTGTGTGATGGTCTTGATCGCAGTAGAGACAGTGATACTCCTGACGATGGATGTAGGCGATATGCCGATCAGTAGAGCGCAGTCGGCGCGTACCAGTGTGTTGCAGCGCATAGGTCCCGCAGTGCGGACAACGCTTGTAGCGTGAGTTGCCATCTACCTCGCCATAACGCTCTACGGCACCACAATTATCACACTGCTTGACGAGGTAGTGCACACTACCGAGTCGCTCTTCCAACTGCTGTGCAGGCGTGAGTAGCGATAGCTTAGCCGTGTCTGAGAGAGTCTGTAGCTTGCTCTGATGGCATGTGTGACAGATAAGTGCCTCTCGAGAGAGCCGATGGCGCAAGATCGCGTAGAGAGCGAGGAGTACGACAATGGCTCCCGCTATCAAGAGGAAGCTTCCACCGATCATAGCGATCAAGGCGATGAACACGAAACTTGCGATCTGTCTATTGAGTCGCTTGATCCTTTGCTCAGGAGCCGTCTGCTTGTCTCGGTATGAGGCCAGCATGACGACACAGAGGATCAGCACCAAGAGGACCATCAATCCGTTGAACACACTCCGTGCCTCTAGCTCCTCCTCAGCACCATCGGTGCGCGTCGCTCCCTCGTAGTTTGCCGTGATCGTCTCTTGTATCGCCTGTATGCCAGCGAGGATACCTGTACTGTAGTCTCCACGCTTGAAGTGTGGAGCCATACGATGAGCAATGATCTGACTACAGAGGGCATCTGGTAGCACGCCCTCTAGTCCGTAGCCCGTCTCGATGCGTATCTGACGACTATCTAGCGAGATGAGCATGACGAAGCCACTATTGTCTATCTTAGAGCCCACGCCCCAGCCACGAAGTATCTCTCGTGCGAGATCCTCGATAGAGCCACTCTGACCGATGGAGGGGAGGGTGATGACGACTCCCTCCACGCCGTGCGTCTGGCGCATGCTTAGGATCGTCTCGTTGATCCGTTGGAGCGCTTCGGGCTCGATGATGTGCGCTACGTCGGAGACAAACTGCGTGCTGTCCTGTAGCTGTACGTTTGGGATATCCTCCCACGAGACAGCCTTCTGAGCAGGTAGTGCCCAAAAGGATAGCAGTAGTCCGAGTAAGAGTAAGGTGCGCTTCATGGGGGAGTCTAGAGATTAGAGGTTAGAGAGAAATGAGGGCTAGGCTCACTAGTGCCACTAGAGCTCTAGTGAAGTCCTATCCCTCTACCTCTAACAACTAAAACTTTACTTGAGGAGCTTGCTCTGCACCAGCCTCTGCCTGGAAGTAAGGACGCTGGCGGAAGCCAAAGATACCAGCGCAGATATTCGTCGGGAAGCGACGTATCTTCGTATTGTACAGCTGTGCCTGGTTGTTAAAGTCCATGCGGGCCGTCGTAATACGGTTTTCCGTACCCTCTAGCTGAGCCTGTAGCTGACGGAAGTTTTCGTCTGCCTTGAGCTCGGGGTAACGCTCCACGACAACCATCAGTTTGCTAAGCGCACTGGTTAGGTCTCCCTGAGCTTGCTGGAACTGATTGAGTTGCTCTTGAGTCATCCCCTCGCCAGATGGGACGATGGGCTGTGAAGCCTTAGCGCGGGCGTTGATCACACCCTCGAGGGTCTCACGCTCATGAGAGGCATAGCCCTTGACCGTCTCGACAAGATTGGGGATGAGGTCGGCACGGCGCTGGTATTGGTTCTCCACTTGGCTCCACGAGGTGTTGACCTGCTCGTCTAGCACTACGAGCGAGTTATACTGACCCACGCCCCAGAAGACAAGGAGCAGTACGACCGCCACGATGATAATTGTCGTCATCAGACCACGACGTGACTTAGTGGCTGTAGATTGATTTGTCATAGTATTAAGTCTTTGTTTGTTAGTGAGTTCGTTGACTAGAGTAGCTCGATACGCTCCTCCGATACTTTGCGTCCGCAGTAGTGACAGCGTAGTACCTCGTGCTCAGCGTCGATGAGGTGAAAGTGCGTACGCACGGGCTCATTGTTCGTAATGCACTTAGCATTGGGGCACTTGACGAAGCCAATGATCTCTTCGGGCAGGTGTAGCGTCCGCTTCTC
>URKO01000061.1 GCA_900548415.1 uncultured Porphyromonas sp. | reverse complement strand
TAATGATACGGCGACCACCGAGATCTACACTCTTTCCCTACACGACGCTCTTCCGATCTTTACTCAAGCAGAGCCAGCAGATGCACCTTGAGACGATGGAGATATACAAGCGACTCTTCTTCTACTACTATGCCAACGGCTCTGACCCTCTGCATGCTTACCACTTCATCACGCCTTACCTGGAGTGGCTAGACAAGCAGGGCAAGTACCCTGAGTTCTGTCAGGATATCCGCGATCGACTGTTTACGCCAGAGGAAGACATCGCTTTGACTAGCTTTATCCTAGCCGACCATCGGGGAATGGTAAAGATGAAGCTGGCCAATGTGGAGCGACTAGAGCTCAAGCTCTTTGCGCTTACGCCACAAGACGCTATCAAGGCGGAAAGAAACACAATTCCCAAGCAAGCCAAGCTCGTCTGGAGTCACACACATCAGGGGAAGCAAGGTCTAGAGGCGATGGCGCTACAAAGCGACTCGATAGAGCTTCCCTCCTTGCCCACGGGACACTATCGCCTGCAAGTAGTCTCTCATCGCACAGCTGAAGCAAAACAGATAAAGTACGTGAAGCAGACGAACACCCTTGCTTACGACTGCACCGTAAGCGACCTATGGACGCTGGATCTAGGCAACGGAACAACTCAACTGCTGAATGCCCTCACGGGGCAGGCCCAGACGGCGCCCATACAGCTGTGGAGCTATGGAGACAAGCGCTCAGGGTGGCACTCGAACTACCAGCCTACACTGGACAAGATTGGCAAGCGAACACCCGACAAGCTCGGTATCTTTGCAACACCTCGGCCGGCGAAGCGGGAGCGTGCTGAAGCTTTTCTAGTGGAGAGTGCAGACCATCGGTTGCTCTTGCCATTATGTAACGATTGGTATGGCTACCGTGGTGAGGAGAGTTCGTTTCAGCTACCCAAGCCAGTCAGCACGGCATTCCTACAGACCGATAGAAGTATCTACGAGCTGGGTGATGCGATAGAGCTTTACGCTGTCGCTTACCGAAGGGGCTACGACCCGAAGCAAGCGACGGTGTTGCCCAAGCTTGACCTGACCATCAAACTATACACGCCACAGGGCGACACGATCGACTCTATCATAGTCCAGACTGATCAGTGGGGACGTCTTCATACGACCCTCCAGCTGCCCAAAGAGGCGATGACGGGCTACTACACCATCGTGGTCTCTTGTGATAGCGATCTAGATGATTTCGCTGACAATACGACGACCATTCACGTAGCGGAGTATAAGCGTCCGAGCTTTAAGGGTGCCTTGAGGCTACCCGAGGTGGCGATGAAGCTGGAAGACACGATCTCCGTCCGTGGCTCTGCGATGACTTACAGCGGCTATCCGCTCACAGAGGCTTCTATAACCTACAGCGTGACGGGAAGCTATAGAAACTGGTGGTTCGGTGAGGATGTTCCCGATCAATTACTCACCTCTGGCACGCTCCAGATCAATGAGCAGGATGGGAGCTTTGAGTTTCCGATTACCCTCTCAGACTTACGCACCGAGGCTATGCGTCAGAACCCGCATCCTTGGAGCCTACACACCTACCATATAGAGGTAACCATCACGGCGCCTAGTGGCGAGACGCAGCGACTAGAGCGATCTATTTGGATCGGCTCGACACCTGTATCTATGGAATACGAGGGGGCGGAGACCTTCTTCAAGGAGGGGGCAGAGACTTTTACCATTCGTGTGACCAACGATGACGAAGCTCCCATAGCCACGATGCTAGAGCTACGACTCACCTCGCTCGCTGATACGACAAGCTCTTGGTCGGTGGAGGTGCCAGCCAACGAGAAGCAGCACCTGCCCGCTGAGTGGCTTCGACTACCTTCGGGTTCTTACCGCTTGACTTACATTTATCACGATAAGACGGGCGAGACGCTAAAGGAAGAGCAAGAGATTGTCCTCTTTGCAGAGCGTGACAAGCGTCTACCGATACAAAGTACGCTCTGGGCAGCTTCGCCCTCGGAGGAATATCCACGAGGTGGCGCACCTACGATATACTACGCCAGCAACGAGAGCGAGCAGTCGATCTACTACGTCATCAATACGGTAGACCAGCCCGCTATCTACGGACAGCTTCCCGCGCTCCCTGCCCAGCAGGTGGGACGCTGGCAGCCAACGCTTCCCAAGAGTGTCGACCCCAAGGGGCAGATCCGCATAGAGCTGTACTGCGTACGCGACGGACGCTACACCTCTCAGAGCTTCGAGTATCGCTATACGGCTGACCAGCCGACCCTGCAACTCTCGTGGATCGAGATACCCGACAAGCTCCTCGCTGGCGAGACCCACACATGGCAAGCTCGCCTCACCTACAGCGATGGCACGCCGGCGCGTCGCATCCCCGTTATGGCGTGGATGTATGACGCTGCCTTGGAGAGCCTACGTTCGCACAGCATCGATCGCTTGGCTCAATACATACCGCTCTACCTGCAGGCTGTCAGTCTGAACCCCTGCTTCCGATTCGGTCTAGAGGACTACTCGTCAATGATTTATGGTGCTAGAGCAGGTGTTTTAGTGAGGGGTGTTTCTAAGAGCGCCTTCCTAGAGGGTGAAGTGATGGGGCTAGCTAATGATGAAGTCTTAGTGGAAGATATGAGCGAAAACAGACTAGACGAGGAGGTGGTCACCAGCATCGCGCCTATTTTGCGGAAGGACTTCTCTCAGACCGCCTTCTTCCTAGCGGACCTCTACACCGACGACGAGGGCGTTGTCACCTTTACGGGCAAGATGCCCGAAGCGCTCTCCAGCTATCGCCTTGCGCTCTTTGGCTACGACAGCCGACTGACGGACTGCGCCGCAACGGCCGACATCAAGAGCTACCGCCAGCTGATGGTCGAGACGCTGCAACCACGCTTCCTCATGCAGGGAGACCAAGCTTACCTGACGGGGGCGATTCGCAACCTCACCGAGGAGCCGCTCCGTGGCAACCTTCGACTAGTGCTCTACGATGCTCTGGCGGCGGACAGCACGGCTACACCGCTTGCCGACGGCATACGGGAGCTGGCTCTCACCGTTCCCGCTAGTGGCGTGACGCCCTACGCCATCGCCCTACCCGCTCTGTCTGATCTCTCGGCACTGCGGGTGCAGGTCTACTTCGTCAGCGGCTCACTTAGCGATGGCGAGGAGTACGTCATCCCCGTACAGCCAGCGACGGTACGCACCGTCGAGAGCATTCCCTTCGCTTGGGACAAGCAGGCGAGCTACTCCTACCCGCTCAGCGCGTTGCTCGGGCAGGCAAGCGATCCGTCAGCTTCGCTACACTTACAGCTCTGGAGCAATCCACGTTACTTCGCTCTGCAGCAACTGCCGATCCTCTTTAACAATGAGGAGCGAGACGCTATCAATACGGTTCTCCGCATCTACACCTTGACCCGCACGCAGCAACTGCTACGCCAGCCGGAGATAGCTCAGTGGGTTCAGGCACAAGCTCAGGCGAAAGCAACCGAGGGTGCCAACAAGTTGACCAGCAACCGTGAGACCACACTCCTACCGCTAGACGAGACTCCTTGGCGTGCTACCGAGCGGTGGCTCGATGGTGCGCAGGAACAGCTCTGGACACTCTTCAAGGCGCCCAATAAGCGCACCGCTACTAAGGACATAGCGCAGCTGAGCAACCTACAGACCAGTTCGGGAGACTGGTCGTGGTACCCCGACATGCCTAGCTCCTCTTACCTCACGCCGCTCATCCTCGACTACCTCGCAGCGGTCAGTGAGCTAGAGCCAAACCTTGAGATAACCTCTATGCTTTCCCGTGGATGGCAGGCTTACGACCGCACCACGACCAAGCAGATGCAAGAGATGAAGAAAGAGCTAGCCAAGAGCAAGCGACAGCCTACCCTCCCCGCGTGGGGTGCCGAGTGGCTCTACCTCTCCTACCGCTGGCGTGACGCTAGGGATCTGCAAAAAGAGCCGACCACGAAGGCACTCGTCGACTACCTCACGCCACTCCTCGTCAAGGAGGCGCAGCAGCTCCCCCTCTACGCCCTACCGCAAGCAGCCTACACGCTCTACAAGCAGGGCAACATAGCGCAAGCACGACAGCTCGCCGAGATTCTGCATGACCATCTATCGTACGAAGTGGCTCAGGGAGCTTTCTTTGCCAACACCCTCGTTGGCGGTTACTTCTGGCGAGACCGCTCTATGTCGCTACAGCGAGAGACTATCGAGCTCTTCGAGCTGCTAGGTCTCTATCCCGACACAGTACAGCAGATGCGTCGCTGGGCGATGGAGTACCTACGCACCAATCTGCGCGCCTCCAACCTCACGCAGCTAGAGCTACTGCTCACGCTCCTAGAGGACAACGCTGGGGAAACGGCTACGCACGACCAGGTGACCATCTCCATACCTCTTGCCGATGGTACGACCGAGCGCATTGAGACCGACTCCTACTGCGGACTACAATACAAGCCTAGCCAGCTAGACCGCACGGGTAGCATCGTCATCACACACAGCGACCCGCAAGCTATCCTCTGGGGTGGCATCCTAAGCGTTGGCGAGAAGCCACTTAGCGAAGTTGCCGAGCGGCAAGGTGAACTGATGATCGAGAGCAAGACTTACGTTCGTGAAGAGATCAACGGTCAACTGCAAGAGCGTCCCATCCAGTCTGGCGAAAAGCTCACCGTCGGGACGATCCTCATCACGAAGCTTCGCATCACCACACGTCGTGACCTAGACTTCGTCACCATACGAGATATGCGTCCCGCATGTTGCGAGCCACTAGAGCAGCTCAGTCACTACGAGTGGCAGGGTGGCCTAGGCTACTATGTCGAGGCACGCCACTATGCGCAGATATACCATATTAATAGTCTACTCCGTGGCTCCTACGAGATCAGCTACGAGCAGAGCGTGGTACGCCCAGGCATCTACCAGCGTGGTATCACGCAGGCTCAGTGCGCTTACGCCACCGAGTACTCCGCACAGACCGCTATGCCAACCCCTTACATCGTAATAGCAAATGATTGACCCCATACAGATCATCGAGCGTTACTACCCTACCGACACGCTCGGCTACCGCATCCTACTGACCCACAGCCAGCAGGTTGCCGAGTTGGCGCTTGAGGTTGTACATCAGCACCCCGAGCTAGCGTGCGATGAGCGATTTGTCTACGAGGGAGCCATGCTCCACGACATCGGCATCTACCTCACCGACGCCCCCACGATCGGTTGCTACGGCACCGAGCCCTACTTACGGCACGGCTACCTTGGTGGCCAGCTACTACGCGAGCTAGGTCTGGAGCGTCATGCGCAGGTTGCCGAGCGCCACACCGGCACAGGACTAGATAGCGAGACCATTCGCGCTCGGGGGCTAGATCTCCCGACCGACCGCCTCTATATGCCCCAGAGCATCGAGGAGCGGGTCATCTGCTATGCCGATAAGTTTTACTCCAAGACCCAGCTAGAGCATCAGAAGCCCCTAGAGAAGGTACGCGCCTCACTCGCCAAGTATGGCGCCGTCTCTCTAGCTCGCTTCGATGAGATGCACAAGCAGTTTCAGGTGCCCAGCACATTAGTCTAAAGCACCTATCCATTCATCCACCAAGACCCAAACCCACAATGTTAATACACTCCGCCACCTTCGTACAGAGCAGTCCTTCAGTAAAGTCCTGCCCCCAAAGCACCCTCCCCGAGTACGCCTTCATCGGGCGCTCCAACGTGGGCAAGTCCTCGCTCATCAATATGCTCACCGGGCACAAAGGGCTAGCGATGACCTCGCAAAAGCCTGGTAAGACGCAGCTCATCAACCACTTCCTCATCAATGAGTCGTGGCATCTCGTGGACCTGCCCGGCTACGGCTATGCACGTCGGAGCCTCGAGCAGCGAGAGCAGTTTCGCAAGCTGATCACCCAGTATGTCTCTAAGCGCGAGGCCTTAGTCAATCTCTTCGTCCTCGTGGACATACGCCATGAGCCACAGCGCATCGACCTCGAGTTTATCAACGAGATGGGCGAAAAAGGCATCCCCTTCAGTATCGTCTTCACCAAAGCAGACAAGATCGGCAAGCAGGTACAGCGGGAGGCTGTAGAGGCTTACCAATCTCGTCTACTAGAAGATTGGGAGGAGCTACCGCCCCTTTTCGTGACCAGTGCGTCGACTGGCATGGGGCGTGACGAACTCCTCGATTATATTGATCAGCTCAACCGTATGATAGCTGAGCAGGAGAGCTAAAACTCGAGCTCCAATCCGACCATCAGATGCTCTGGTGTGAAGGAAAGTCCGAATCCATTTGAAGGCACGCCAGGCTCATCACCATGGAAGCTCTTGCGATAGCCTAGGAAGCCCAGACGCATACAGAGACACAGTCCCTCAGCAAGGTCTAGACAAGCGCCTGGACGCAAGCCCACCTCAAAGCCCTGGTGACTATGTTCGCCCTGTTTCTCATAGCTGTAGCCGACATTGCCGTCTAGATAGAGGTTGAAGGGGCCTCTGTGTAGGTAGTAGTAGCGGACGAAAGGTGAGAGCGAGAACTCGTGCTGTAGCGCCTTCTGGCTAGCCGTCTCTTGCGACTTCAGTCCATATCCAGCCATCAGTCCCACGGCCCACGTGTCGTTGAAGAAGTAACCTAGCTCAGGATGAAACTCTAGCGACGTCGTCTTGGCATCGCTATTAACCCAAAAGCTGGCGACACCGCCCACAAACCACGATGCGTGGTCTTCGTGCTCGTCCGTTGTGGTCTGTGCCTGTAGAGAGCTGCAGCTCCAGAGGAGGGCTAGTATCCCAGCGAAAAGTGTGAATAGTCTCTTCATGTTTAGTGGTATATGTGATTATCGGGGGCAAAGGTCGGAATCTTTCAGAAGATACGCAATACCAATATAAGGGTAATACCCACCTTATCGATCGCCCCCTCGGGGTGATCAACTATTTTCATGCCCATGAAAATGGATTTTCTTACCCATGAAAATGGATTTTCTCCCGTATGAAAATGGATTTTCATCCGATTGGAATTATATTTCCCCGTATTTGCGGTGGTGAGCTCTCCTGGACCT
>URKO01000060.1 GCA_900548415.1 uncultured Porphyromonas sp. | reverse complement strand
GTCTAGACAATCTTGCAAGCAAGATTGTGAGACTGTTGACTTTTGCAACAGTCTCTAAGTGAACAACCTCTACAGCAAATGTAGTGTTATTCATGCAAATAGGCAATAGGGGGGGCGTAGCTAGACGCGGACGGGGCGGGGACGGGCTAGGAGGTACTGCACCCAGGCGTAGAGGAGGAGGTAGTAAGCGATGCAGAGCCAGAGCGGCATGGCGATGGTGAGCTGAGCGGTGAAGTGCTGCTCGAGGAGTGTCATCGCACCGCTGGTGAGATCGCTCACGCCGACGAGGAGCATCGGTAGGAGCTTCGTGGGTAGCCCGATGGCGAGCAGTCCCATGGTGACAAGCCCCATGATGATGAGCAGCGTGGCGAGAGGCGACAGAAGGAGGTTGGCGAGAAGTAGCCAGACGGCTGTGGTGCCGAAGCTGCGTGCGAGGATCGGCCAGACGAAGAGTTGTACGGCGAGGGTCGTGACGATGAGGTAGTAAAGGTAGCTAACGATACGGGAGCTGCTCGGCGTGATGCGCTGGTTGAGTGCGCCCCAGGTGACAAAGATGGCTAGCACCGCCCCGAAACTGAGCTGCATGCCTACGTCAAAGAGTGCGTAGGGTGAGATAATAAGCAGGAGGACCGCCGCCTGCGCCCAGACGTTGAGCCGATCGGTGGAGCGCCCCAGGAGACGTGCCACAGCAAAGATCGAGAACATAAGCGAGGCACGGAGTGTCGGGATGGAGAGCCCGCAGACGAAAGCGTAGATCCATACCGCTACGAGGGTGAGGCTCCAGCGCAGGAGATAAGCGGTGCGGACGTTGCGTATGAGCCGTAGTGGGTAGCGTATGAGCCAGTAGATGAGTAGCAGGACGACCCCAACGTGGAAGCCACTGACCGACAGCAGGTGCGCAACGCCTACGGAGCGAAACTGTGCCTCTGCAACGGTCCCTTCGGAGCGATCCCCTAGGCAGATGGCACGGAGCGTTTCTCGCTGCAACGGGGTGAGCCGATCGATCTTGTCTAGCGTGCCACCGATGCGCTGCTGGAGGGAGTAGGCGCGGTAGCGTAGTTGGTCCCAGAGCGACCAGTGGGTGGTGGTTGGCTCGTTGCAAGGCTCAGCTGTGGAGCCGGATAGCACGCCCGAGACCTTTCGTGAGAGGAGGTAGTGCTGATAGCTTGACGAGGAGACTTGGTCTAGTGGCGTGAGCCGTCCACGGACGAGGTAACTGGTGCGAGGCGTGAGCTGCAGCGAGTCATTATATAGGTATAGCATGATGCGCTGGCCAGTCCAGCGAGCTAGGAGAGCTCCGCTCGGGGCTGTCGCCTGCTCGATGATTGCCTCGGCACGGTAGCCCTGCTCACGCGCCGTGGGCGGACGGGAGATGGTGACGAGGTAAGTAGCTTCTTTGCTGGGCTGTGGTAGTTGTGCTACCCGCTCTCGTGGTATAGTGGCTAGACAAGCACCTGTGCAGAGGAGGTGTAGGTACCAAGCGGAGCCGGCGAGGAGCTCTTTGCGCCAAAGCCTAGAGAGGACGAGGAGAAGCGTCGCCACGGCGATGCCGAGGAAGTACCACTGCGCCGCCAGTAGCCCGAGACTACCTAGATAAATGCCCAGCACTAGCGACAGAAGTGTCACCAATGCTGGGCGCATGATTGTGGCGTGTAGCCCTCGGACGAGGTAGTGCAAGGTGGCTTACAAGGCGTGTAGCTGTGCGATCATATCCTTGGGGCTGGGTGCCTTAAAGACGGCACTGCCCGCTACGAGCGAGTCGGCACCTGCCTCGATGAGCTGACGGCCGGTCTCGAGGTTGACACCGCCGTCGACCTGTATGAGGGTGGAGAGACCCTGCTCTTGGATCATTTTGCGCAGACGCTCGACCTTGCGGACAGAGTGCTCGATAAACTTTTGCCCACCATAGCCAGGGTTGACACTCATAAGGAGTACCATATCGGCTTCGCAGAGGATGTCGGTGAGGAGCTCCACGGGGGTGTGCGGATTGAGCGTGACGGCTGGACGCATACCCGCCTCACGGATAGCACGCAGCGTGCGGTGTAGGTGAGGGCACACCTCGTAGTGTACATTCATAATGTGGATGCCGAGCTTGGCAAACTGGTCGATGAACTTCCACGGCTCGACGATCATCAGATGCACATCGAGAGGCTTCTGACAGATGGGGCGTATCGCCTCAATGATAGGAAAGCCAAAGGAGAGGTTCGGGACGAATACACCATCCATCACGTCAATGTGGAGCCAGTCGCACTGACTCTCGTTGATCATCGTGATCTCATCGGCGAGATGCAGGAAGTCGGCACTGAGGAGGGAGGGAGATACAATAGCCATAGTGAAGGGGTTTTAAGACGATTCGATATTGATGCTTTATTTAATGCGTAGTAGGGTAGTGGAGCGAAGCTTTTCGCCATCTTGTAGCGTGAGGGAGAGCTGTTGCTCGGGGGCAATGGCGGGAGCCGCTGTTATGGGGATTGCGTTGAGTAGGAGCACGTCGCCCGTGTGAATGGTGAGGCACTCGGAGAGGAGCGAGAGCGCTTGGCAGACTGCTGTACGGGAGAGCGTCCAGCTCTGCTCAGAGAGGGTTAGCGTGTAGTACTCTGCGAGCGTTGTGTCAAGGGGCTGCCAGTCGAGGGCTACGGCACTGCCGTCGTACACCTTAGCGCGCTCCCACGGCGCGCTCGCCTCGCGTAGTTCAGCAAGTAGCGAGCGGCAGGTAATGTCCCAGCCAGCAGCGCATGCCTCGATGTATCGCTCGGCAAAGGGCGGTGCCACGCACTTGCCCGTACGCCCGATCTTGATGGCGAGCGAAGGGATGGCGCACCACTCCGCTTCGAGGTGTGGAACGAAGAAGGGGTAGCCTGGGCGAAGGAGTGCTTCGCCTTTGTAAAAGAGCCGCGACTCGTCGTCTATGCCGTAGACCTTCATCGTCCGCTGTACATCTGCTGGTAGTAGTGCTGGTAGTCCTCATCGGTGATCCCCTTGACCCAGTCGAAGTGGTCGAGGTACCAGTCGATCGTGTAGCCGATGCCCTCAGCAAAGGGGATCGAGGGAAGCCACCCTAGCTCCTGATGAATGAAGGTGGGGTCAATGCCGTAGCGGGCGTCGTGCCCGAGGCGATCACGGACGAAGGTGATCAACTGCTCGTTGATTAGCTCGGGCTGAACCTGAACTCCTAAGATCTCAGAGATACGCTCGGCACGTGCTGGCTCTTTGCTCAGACGGTCGTGTAGCTGGTCGATGATGATACGGACTATCTCTAGATTGGTATGTTCGTTGTGCCCGCCGATATTGTACGCTGTGCCAGCTTTCCCCTGGGTCACCACGAGGTGCAGCGCACGACAATGGTCGGTGACGTAGAGCCAGTCACGCACATTCTCGCCAGTGCCGTAGATCGGTATCTCCTTGCCGAGGAGACACTGGCGGATAACTAGCGGGATGAGCTTCTCGGGAAATTGGTAGGGCCCATAGTTGTTCGAGCACCTTGTCCAAACGACTGGCGCATGGTGCGTGTGAACGGCCGCTTGGCAGAGGAGATCTGCCGAAGCCTTCGCAGCACTGTAGGGACTGCGTGGGTCGAGGGGGGTGCTCTCCACAAAGAAGCCTTCCTTGCCGAGTGACCCGTACACCTCGTCCGTAGAGACCTGGAGCATCATGCGTCCTTCCTGCCATACGGGATAAGAGCCTCGCCCGCTGGTGGTAGACCAATGGTTGCGAATGGTGTCTAGCAAGGTCTGCACGCCGAGGATATTGGTGCGTACGAAGATGGCGGGGTCCTCGATGCTCCGATCGACGTGGCTCTCGGCCGCAAGATTAATCAAGTAGTGCGGAGCGTAGCGGGTGAAGAGGTCGTCCATCGCTTCGGCATCGCAGATGTCTGCCTGCACGAAGATGACCCGCTCGTTGTCGATGAGCGGCTCGATGGAGCGGTAGTTGCCTGCATAGGTTAGTTTGTCGATCAGGACGATCCGCTCGTCGGAGGCGAGGGCTTCGCTCAGGTAGTAAGCGAGGTTAGTGCCGATGAAGCCAGCAGCTCCAGTCACGGCGTAGGTATGTCGGTATGAGGTCATAGCGTAAGGTGTCAAAAGCGTGATGCGGTGTAGTCGGCTAGGGAGATGCCACGTAGGTCTTTGTCCGAAAGGATTAGCTCTTCGGGTGCGATGCCCCACGACTCCCAGGGTATCGCCAGCTGCGGGTCGTCATAGCGTATGCAGAGCTCGCTCTCTGGGGCGTAGACGTTGTCTACCTTATAGAGAAACTTCGCTTGCTCCGAGAGCACGAGGAAGCCGTGCGCAAACTCTCTCGGTATGTAGAGCTGCCGATGGTTTGTCTCCGAGAGATGATAGCTGCGCCACTGCCCGTAAGTGGCACTGTCTCGTCGTAGGTCAACGATCAGGTCTATGATCTCGCCCACGACGCAGCGTACCAGCTTCGCCTGGCTCGCTTCGCCCCGCTGGAGATGCAGCCCCCGCAAGACGCCACGGACGGAGGAGGATTCGTTTTCCTGCACCCAGGATCTAGGCGAGACGGTCGCTACAAAGTCTGCCGTGCGGTAAGTCTCGGCAAAGTAGCCACGCGCATCGCCGTAGCAGTCTGGCTCGATGAGGTAGACGCCCGCTAGGTCTGGGTCCGCTTGGTAATGTATCATTGCTTAGGTCACTCTATATATTATTGTATGACGGTAAACTCGGTGCGACGGTTGAGCTGGTCGCAGACGACTTGCTGCTCTTCGGTCAGCGTGCCGACCCATTCGGCCGTTAGCTCCTGCCCCTCGGGCAGCCAATCGAAGCGCACCGCCATCCCTTTGGTCACTACGTAAGGACGCTCCTTGCCGTAGCCACGAGCCTCTAGGCGGTCAGCCGCAATGCCCTTGGCGATGAGGTAGTCGACGACACTCTGCGCACGACGCTGCGAGAGCTTCTGATTGTATGCCTGCGAACCTTTGCGGTCGGTGTTACTGCTCAGCTCGAGGCGTACGTCGGGGTTTTGCGCTAGGAGCGTGACGAGGTAGTCGAGACTCTTCTTTCCCTCGGGGCGTAGCGAAGCTCGGTCAAAGTCGTAGTAGATGTCGTGGATCTGCTCCGAGTGCAGGCGCGAAGCTAGGTAAAAGTCAACCAAGTAGTCGGTGCTCTCGGTGGCGCTGTCGGTCACGAGTGGCATGTATTGGTTGAGGTAGTCCGGGTGCGAGGCGTGTAGCACGTAGCGGTTGGACCCCGCAATCTCAAGGACAAAAGAACCGTCGTCACGTGTCGAGACAATGGGCGTGGCGAGCAAGCCTTGCTCATCGGCAATGCGTACCGTCGCCTGCGGGATGCCGTACCCCTCCCGGTCCATCACGAAGCCGTCGATGCGGATGATGGTGGCGGGTAATGAGAAGCGGTAGAGGTGTGGTCGTCCGCGCTGGTCGCCACGAGTCGAGGAGAGGTATCCCTCCTCTGCCAAGCCCGACTGCGGCTTCGGAGCGAAGGTGAGAGCGTAGTCATCGGCGGGGGAGTTCATCGGAGCGCCCAGATGCGTCACCTGCCACCCTCCGAGCGAGTCCATCTGCGCTTTGTATAGGTCTAGTCCGCCCAGCCCCACACGTCCGTTGGAGGAGAAGTAAAGGGTGCTGTCGCCCACCATCGTGGGGAAGAGTTCGTCTCCAGGCGTATTGATCTCGTTGCCGAGGTTCTCCGGCTTGCCCCAGCCATGCTCGCTAAGGGCTATGCGGTAAAGGTCTTTGCCACCTAGGCCAGCCCCCTCGCTCACGAAGTAAAGGTATCGTCCCGAAGCGTCAATGGCGGGGTGCGCCGCCATACGTAGCGAGTCCTCCCAGATGGGTATGCACTCGCCTTTGCCCCAGCCCCCTTGGCTAGACTTGGAGGCTTTGTAGATCTGCACGGTGCGGTCGTAGGTGGAGCTTTGCTCAGCGTAAGAGTAGTAGAGCGTGTTGCCGTCTGCCGTGATGGAGGGGGTACCCTCATCTTCGGGAGTATTGATGCTACCCGGCACGCTGTCGGGGCGGGACCACTTGCCCGAGGCGTCCTGCTTGATCATATAGAGATTGTTCGTCCCCAGCCCCGTCACCTCGCTCTCCTGCAGCATATCACGGAGAGGCACACGGCTACTGGTGAAGTAGAGTATCGTGCCGTCGGGCGCATAGCAAGGGGCAAACTCCGCATAGGGCGAGATCAAGAGTCGATCCGTCTCGACCGTGTGCCCCGTGGGGTGGGCGAGGAGCGAGTCGGCCTGACGCACGCTCGCCAGTCCTATGCGTCCGAAGTAGTCGTGCGGGTAGTACTCTAGAAATTGCTCGTAAGCTTTACCCGCCTCCCGCCAGCGTCCCAGCTGTTGTAGCTCCTGAGCGATGCGTAGGTGGAGGATCGAGTCGGGATAGTCCCCCGAGAGAGCTAGGTTGTAGCAGTTGAGCGCACGGGGCGTGTTGCCCAGTCGTCGGTAATTCTCTGCTGCTTTGAAAGCTAGGTAAGCCCGTCGCTCAGGTTTCTTGCGAGAGGTCTTGCGGTAGAGCGTGTAGTAGCTATCGGCTGCGAGGGCATAGCGTCCCATATGGTCGTACAGCTCCGCCTTGCTCAGCGTCACACTCTTGCAGCCCATCAAGCTACAGAGCGCCATAGCGCACGGAAGTAGCACGAGCAACCAGCGAATATGTGACGACGAGACTTTCATGGTTAAACCGTTTACTTAGCGAAACCCTAGCAACTTGTGTAGCTGTACGCTGAGCCGCCACTCGGGGTGGGCTAAGACGAAGTCCATACAGCGCGCCACAACGGTCGACATCTCTACGCCCGTCTCCTCTACGGGGCTGACGTAGTAACGATGTGCCTCGGCCAACTGCTCAATGGGTGGGGGTAGGGGAGCGGCTAGTTGTAGTGGCCAGCGCACCTCATTGATGCCGTCAGGGTAATTATCTACAAAACGCTCCCGCAGGCCACTTATTGCTTCTGGCTTGGGCGAACAGGTGACGTAGTCCAGTCCCCGAGGCACGGGGCGTGTGCCATTTGTCTCAATAGACTGACGATAGCC
>URKO01000059.1 GCA_900548415.1 uncultured Porphyromonas sp. | reverse complement strand
AGGGCTTATATACTAACGAATAGAGATTAACCGACTATGCTACGTAAATGGATGCCGCTGACGATGACGATGATACTGCTCCTCGTGGGAGCTGTCGCTTGTCAGAAGGCTACAACAACAGATCAATCAAATACTACAGAAGAGACTATGCGTATGACAACTCAAGAGAAAATGGACATCTTCCTAACACGCAGGAGTATACGTAAGTATAAGCCTGAACTACCGTCTCAGGAGCTCCTAGACAAGGTGCTCGAGGCGGGCACCTATGCGCCCTCGGCGATGGGCAAGCAGTCGGTCACGATCGTGGCTGTGACCAATCGTACTGTGCGCGATCAGCTCTCGCAGTTGGCTAACAAAGCTCGCGGTGGAGAGGAGGATCAGTTTTACGGTGCTCCAGCGGTCTTCGTCGTGCTGGCGGACAAGTCGCTGTCGAGCAATTACCTACAAGATGGTGCTCTGGTAGTAGGCAATATGCAGAACGCAGCTCACGCGCTCGGTCTCGGCACTTGCTGGATCAATGCGGCTAAGGGGATCTTCGAGCTAGAGGATGGGCAAGCACTTCTCAAGGAGTGGGGACTGGAGGGAGACCTCGTGGGTGTCGCCTGCTGCATCATCGGCTACCCCGACGAGTGCCCCGAGCCAGCACCCCGCAAGGATCGCTATGTGATACACGTTGACTAGCACCCCACGAGTAGCCTGCAGGGGCGCACGGACGCTCGAACCGGCTCATCTCGCAAGATTGTTGTACTTTTGAGGGGTAATTACAACTTTACCTTATACAGATATTACTATGACAAGACTACGTACACTACTACTTTCTCTCGTAGCACTCTGCGCGCTCGGTGGCACAGCTCAGGCTCAGATGCCTCTGCGTATCTACGTTGACGCAGCTCCGCTCTTTAACCTTTCGCATGCTAAGACGCTTCAGGATGTCTCTGAAAACAAGCTTTTCGTTGGCTACCGCCTAGGCGCTGGAGTAGACGTCAATGTGGGCAAGATGATGTACATCGGCTCAGGACTATCTCTTGCGATGAAGGGAAATCAGTATACAGTCCTCAACTTGATGGGAAAGAGTGGCGACATCAAGGTTTACAGCCACTACATGCAGATCCCCGTGAATGTGGGTGTACGTCTGAACTTGACGCCTACTATCGGTGCTTCCGTGGAGGCTGGTCCTTACTTCGCCTACGCTCTGGGAGCTACCGTTAGCCAGGGGAAGATCCTAGACGATATACAGGAGACTTACAATGTGTACAAGGACGGCATCCTCGGGATGGATGGTGCCAAGCTCAAGCGCTACGACATCGGTCTGGGTGCTAAGGCTAAGGTAACTTTCGGCTCGTGGTATGGTATGGTAGGTGCTGACATGGGCTTCGTCGATGAGCTGAAGCTCGAGAAGAATGATCCTAAGCTAGAGAAGTTTGGTCAGAAGGCTATGCGCAATACCTCCTTCTACCTCGGTGCTGGCTTTACTTTCTAATTGAATATGGAGAGACATAACACGCTGATCATCGTAGCGCATCCCGACCTAGAGCACTCTGTCATCAACAAAGCTTGGGCGGAGGCGCTCACGGGACACGCTACGATACATAGTCTCTGTGATGCTTACCCCACGGGGACGCCTATAGATGTGGCGCATGAGCGTGCGCTCGTGGAGCGTCACGATCGTGTGATACTGCAATTCCCCCTCTACTGGTACTCCGCTCCAGCGATCCTGAAGCAGTGGACTGACGAGGTCTTTGGCGAGGGCTGGGCCTTCGGCGAGGGTGGTGACGCATGGGTGGGTCGTCAGCTGGGTGTCGCTGTCTCTTGTGGTAGTGCTGAGGCAAACTTCTGCGAGGGCGGATCGCAAAAGCATACGCTAGCGACTTTCCTCACACCTTACGAGGGGCTAGCGGCTTTCGCACGAGCTGACTATATAGGGCATCATGCCTTTTACGACACTTATAGCGATACGGTCGCCGAGAGGCTACCGGCAAACTGTGAGGGGTATCTGCGCTTTGCACTTCAGTAACCAATGAATCTAGACGTTAGCCACTATGAGTACGATCATTGACCTACAGGGCGTCACGGTATCACGCAATGAGCATGAGCTACTGCGAGACGTCACACTATCGCTCGAAGCGGGGGACTTTGCCTACCTTACGGGTCCCGTGGGGAGTGGCAAGAGTTCGCTCCTAGAGATACTCTATGGCGAGCTAGCTCCTAAGGGAGGTGTCGCTAAGGTGCTCGACTACAACCTGCACCGCATGTCTGTACGCCAGCGACAAGCCTTGAGACGCTCGCTGGGGATCGTCTTCCAGTCACAGGCGCAGCTCCTATATAACTATACGGTACAGGGCAACCTAGACTTCGTCCTCCGTGCCGTGGGGGTGAAAAAGCGGGAGCAGCGTGCTACGCGTATCGAGGAGGCACTAGCACAGGTCGGTATGGAAGGCAAGCACTACAAGTACCCACACGAGCTGAGCGGTGGCGAGGCGGAGCGTATCTGCATAGCGCGAGCTCTGGTCGTACGTCCACGACTGATCCTACTCGATGAGCCTACGACGGGACTAGACAGTGAGACGTCACTACTGATCGGTCAGCTGATCCAGTCACTGGCTAAGGAGGGTGTGGCGGTGCTGATGAGCACGCACAATGAGACGCTCATACAGGAGCTACCCGCCACAAGATACCATATCGATCTGGAGAGTCGTACGCTGGAGCGTATCGACCTACTCCCTACCCTAGAGGAGGTCGAGGAGCCTTCTACAGACCCTATTGAAGTAGCACTATGATCGTACTGAAGTTTGGCGGCACCTCTGTCGGTTCACCCGATCGCATACGCTCGGTAGCGCATCTAGTGGCGAGTATACCAGGGCGCAAGACGCTTGTGCTCTCGGCTATGGCTGGCACGACGAACGACCTCGTGACGCTGACGGAGCTGATCACCTCTGGCGAGCGTGATCGTGCGACTCGTCATGTGGAGATGCTCCGTAGTCGCTACATAGACAATGTAGTACCAGAGCTATTCGCGGGGCATGAGCTACACCAGCAGTTGGCAGAGGAGGCTTTGACTCCGATCTTGGACAGTCTCCTACTTCAGACGCTCAACGAGGCTTTTACCCACAACGATGAGAAGCAGATCCTCGCTTGTGGCGAGATGATGTGTACCGCCCTGATGGCACTCACGCTACAGCTCTACGAGGGGATCACACCGCACAAGCTACTGGCTCTAGACTTCATGCGCATCACCCACGAGGGGCGACCGGACATCGAGTACATTGCTCAGCGGTTGCGCCCGATGGTCGAGGAGGTACGCGATGCGGAGGCACTCTTCCTCACGGAGGGGTACATCTGTCGCAACGCTTTCGGCGAGGTGGACAACCTGCGTCGTGGCGGTAGCGACTACAGTGCCACGCTCATTGGAGAGGCGGTACAAGCTGAGGAGATACAGATATGGACCGACATTGATGGGCTGCACAACAACGATCCGCGAGTAGTCAATATGACGTCGCCTGTGCGTCGTCTGAGCTTTGGCGAAGCTGCCGAGCTAGCACGTTGCGGTGCTAAGATACTGCACCCCGCCTGCATCGAACCAGCACGGCGTGCAGGCATCCCGGTGCGGCTACTCAACACGCTCGACCCCTCGGCCCCTGGCACGCTCATATCTCATGTGACAAACAGAGATATGATCAAGGCGATCTCGGCTAAGGACGGGATGTGTGTCGTGACGCTCCTGCTGAAGCATCTGAGCAATAGCGACGTCTCTACGGGGCAGTTCCTCGTCACGCTGACGGAGGCTATGCACCGCCTGCACATAGAGCCAGACATCTTGATGGCTTCGGGCGATGGTTACGTCATCGTCGCAGAGGAAGACTCGGAGGCGATCTCCACGCTGATCGAGGAGATGACGCCCTGGGCTGAGGGCTCTGTGCAAAGCGACCTATCGATCCTCGCGATCGTAGGCGATATGGGGTGGCATCGCATAGGCTTTGAGGCGCGCATCCTCGAGGCGGTAGACGATGTAGCCGTGCGGCTCATCTGCTACGGAACTAGTGGTAACAGCATTGATCTAGTCATCGCTACGGAAGAGAAAAAGCGTGCGATGATCTATCTCTCGGATCACCTCTTCGCACATCTGCGTACACCAGGTCCAGAGGTGCTATAATAAAAGGTGTAGGCTCGAGACAGGCACGCTACATTATGACCTTCAAGCAATTCATCTCGGTCTCACGACCGTACAGTTGGCCAGCATCGATAGCACCGATAGCTGCAGCCATCGCTTTGGCTTGGCTACAGGGAGGCTCTAACTGGCTCGTAGCGACGCTCTGCCTAGTCGTGGGGCTGTCGGCGCAATCCTTCTCCAATTGCTGCAACGACTACTACGACTTCAAGCGTGGTGCTGACGGAGCGGGACGCGTAGGCTTTAGTCGCCCACTCGCATCGGGGCAACTGCGAGAGCGTGACATCATCGGGGTGGCACTCTTTTGGGGTCTCATCGCAGCTGTGGCGGGGGTGACCCTTTGCCTGCTGACCAACCCGTGGCTCCTCCTCCTCGGGGGGCTCATCATACTCTTCGCCTGGATGTACACAGGTGGCCCCTTTCCGCTTGCTTACCTAGGGCTAGGCGATGTGGCGGTGATGACTTTCTACGGCTGGGTCGCCGTGATGACCACTTACTACCTCCTGACGGGAGCGGTCACGACACAGAGCTTCCTCGTGGCAACAGCTATGGGTGCCGTGGCGGTCAATATCCTTGTGGTCAATAACTACCGAGACTACGAGGAGGATCGCAAGAACAATAAGCGAACGAGCATCGTGCGTCTGGGTCAAGAGTTCGCCCCGAAGTTTTACTTGGCCAACATCCTCCTCGCATGGCTCCTCTCCATCGTCGCTTTCAAGGGGAACATCTGGGGCATCGTCCTACTGCTCCCCTACCTCCTCTACGCGCTATCCGTATACCGTCAGATGATCCATGTGACCGGTAGCCAGCTCAACGCTGTGCTCAGACGCACCTCTATGGGTGTCGTCTTGCTAGCCGTCGTACATATAGCAGCCTATCTGATTGACGGGCTGTTGCTTTAGTCGAACATTTCCCCTTTATCCTTATGTCTTCTACAGACCTCTCCTCATATCGTCTAGACTTCCCGCTCATACAGCACTACGCCTCAGCGCAGCCTGGCTGGGTCTACCTAGACAGCGGTGCCACTACGCAAAAGCCCCAAGTAGTCATCGACGCCATCACCGAGGGCTACACACGATACAATGCCAACGTCCACCGAGGCGTCTACCAGCTCAGCCGTGAGGCGACCGACCGCCACGAAGCAGCGCGCGCCACATTGGCACACTTCATCGGAGCGTCCGACCCCAACGAAGTAATCTTCACACGTGGCACCACCGAGGGGCTCAATCTGCTAGCCTCTACGGCTGGCGAAACGCTCGTTGGCCCCGATGACGAAGTACTCATTACCGCCATGGAGCACCACGCTAACCTCGTCCCGTGGCAACAGCTCTGCCTCCGCAAGGGAGCGCATCTACGTGTTGCTCCGCTTCTAGCGGACGGCTCGCTAGACCTACCCGCCTTTGAGGCACTACTCACCGACCGCACTAAGATTGTTTCCGTGGCGCATGTGAGCAACGTCCTCGGCACGGTCAATCCCGTCGCACAGCTAGCCCGTCTGGCTCACGACAAGGGCGCTATCATCATCGTCGACGGAGCGCAGTCTGCACCCCACATGTCGGTCAATGTGCAGGAGCTGGGCATCGACGCTTACGTCTGCTCATCACACAAGGTGTACGGCCCCACAGGCATCGGCATCGTATGGGGACGGCGTAAGCTCCTCGAGCAGATACCGCCCTACCAGTATGGAGGCGAGATGATCGAGCATGTATCCTTTGAGGAGACCACCTTCAACGAGCTACCGTACAAGTTTGAGGCAGGCACGCCCGACTTCATCGGTTCGCACGCCTTTGCCACAGCCGTTGAGTACCTCTCCGCGATCGGCCTGGACCGCATCCACGCTTACGAGACGGAGCTTCTAGAGCATCTCACGCAGATCATCAGTCAGGAGCCTTCGCTCGAGATCCTCGGCACAGCCCCAGGCAAGGGAGCCGTCGTCACCTTCATCAGCCATCAGGCGCACGCTTACGATCTCGGTCTGCTCCTAGACCAGCAGGGCGTAGCACTCCGCACGGGGCATCACTGCGCTATCCCGCTCATCGAGGGGATGGGGCATCACGCCACGATCCGTGCCTCCCTCGGGCTGTACAACACGCACGAGGATCTAGAGATCTTTGCGAAAGCACTACGACGTGCCCTCACCATACTAGGCTAAAGGTGCCATGTCCTTACTACATCGCTACGCATCGGACGGACTCATCGAGTGCGGCTGTGACGAGGCTGGACGAGGAGCCCTCGCTGGCAACCTCTATGCGGCAGCTGTCGTCTGGCCCGACACGCTAGACCACCCGCATCTGCGAGATAGTAAGAAGCTCACAGCAAAGCAACGCGAAGAGCTGCGCCACTTCATCGAGGAGCATGCCACAGCGTGGGCAGTAGGCGTGGCAACCGTTCAGGAGATCCAGCGGATCAACATCCTCCACGCCTCTATGCTTGCCATGCAGCGCGCTATCGAGGCTTTGCCCTGCACACCCGAACGTCTGCTCATCGATGGCAACTACTACGACCCGCGCCCCGACGAGGTCGAGTACCACACCATCGTCAAGGGCGACGACCGCTATCTAGCCATCGCCGCTGCCTCTATCCTGGCCAAGACGCACCGAGACGAGTATATGACCCAGCAAGCGCAAGAATACCCGCACTACGGCTGGGAGCAAAACAAAGGTTACCCGACAGCGCAGCACCGTGAGGGGATACGCCAGTACGGCTCCTGCCCACTGCACCGACAGGGCTTTCAGCTCTTACAGCCCGAGCCCTTATTTGACCTTGAGAGATAAGTTGCGTACCTTAGGCGCATACTATAAAAAAGACAGACACTATGACTAATCCAAGCAATCAAGCGAAGCGCAAGCTGGTCATC
>URKO01000058.1 GCA_900548415.1 uncultured Porphyromonas sp. | reverse complement strand
ATCTAGCCTCTGACCTCTAATTTCTAACCTCTAACATCTAATCTCTTTTTCGTACCTTTGGCGCGTTAATGAGCCTTTTACTAGATATGCATACGCTTCACAGCTCTTCACTTAGATGGTTGATAATCTTGATGATACTCATGCCTAGCTACGTAGCTGGGTCTGATGTCTCGCTGTGGAACATACCGCCCACGGGACACCATGTGACGGTCGTACCGACCTCTGCAGAGCGACAGCAGATCAGTCAGCTCTACCAGCAGATGGGACTGGAGGGGAGGCTCTCGTTTGAGGCTTTTAGTCTTGGCGTGCGGGGATACAATCAGATCTCAAATAAGCATCGCTCACGGCTCACCATTGTGGACTTCTCCAAGCCCTCGACTCAGGAGCGTATGTTTGTTATCGATATGGAGCAGGGTAAGCTCCTCTATGCTACGCTCTGCGCGCATGGACGTGGTAGTGGGGAGAACTACGCTACCTCTTTTTCCAATCAACCGAACTCTCATCAGAGCTCTCTGGGCTTTTACCTAACCAATGAGACTTACAGCGGGAGCAACGGCTACTCGCTACGTCTCGACGGGCTGGAGCGTGGGTACAACGATCAGGCACGGGCTCGTGCTATCGTCGTACATGGTGCCGCTTATGTGAATGATCAGATCATCCGACAGGGACGTCTCGGGCGTAGCTACGGTTGCCCCGCAGTGCCTCGTGCACTGGCGCGTCCGATCATTGACGCGATCAAGGGGGGTAGCGTCCTATACATCTACGCCAATCGTCCTGACTACCTCGCCCAGAGCATGGTGCCGCGCTCCGAGAAGGAGCCTGCCAGAACCGATCAGGATAGTCGCACGCAGCTGATCAACTAGCTCAGCGTCATCATCTGACGGTAAGCCTCTATATAATAGTTGTAATAGTGTGCCCAGAGCGCTTGGGCGGCTGTCTGCCGAGCTTGCTTGTAGCACGCCTTCGGGAGTCCTGCGGTAGCTTGCTCTAGGATCGTCGCCAGTGCCTTTGTCACAAAGGCGTCGTCATGATCACGACGTGGAATGACCTGTACACCGTGCTGCAGGCTGTCCGTAGCAGGCTCGCTATAAAGCTCTAGGATCGCCTGGCCAAAGCCAGACAAGTCTGTCGTCACCGTCGGCACGCCATAGGCGATACTCTCTAGCGGCGTGTAGCCCCACGGCTCATAGTACGAGGGAAAAAGGGTCAGATCGAGGGCACTCAGCAGATCATAATAAGGCAGGTCTAGGATGCCGTCATGACCATCGAGGTAGGTGGGCACGAAGATCGGATAGATGTGCTGCGCTGTCGCTCCTCTCTCGAGGAGTTCGCCGAGGCGTCCGGCGAGGGTGTCCTCTCGCAAGTTGTGCAGCCAGTGCGTTAAGTAAGGATACTGTAACGGGGTGATACCGCTCTCTGGGTCGGTATCACAGAGCAGATAGGTGAGGTCGGCTCTAGGCTCGGCAACCCAAGCGGGAATGAAGAAGTAAAGGATGAGGTCAGACGAAAGCTTCGCTTGCTGCTGGAGGAGGCTCTCGAGCGAGGCAACAATGAGGTCGATCCCTTTGTTGCGATACTCGTAGCGCCCTGAGGTAGCGACGAGCGTCGTGCCCTTAGGAGCAAATGTTTTGCCATAAAGCCGGCTGGCCGCGTCTATTAGTCGCTGGCGAGCTTTCGTCTTAAAGCGACTTGTGGCCAATGCGTGGAAGCCATTCGGCAAGACCACCGGCGTACGCTCCAAAAGCTGTGTACACTCCAGAGCGGTCACCTCGCTGACCGTCGCAAAGATGGTGGCGGTATGGGCGGCCGCCTTCTCTAGTGCATGCTTCGCCTCGACATGCAGTTCGCTTGCCATCTGATCTCCGTGATAGCCCGTAAAGTAGCGGTAGAGATCCTTGCCATTGCTACAGATAGAGCGTCCCACGGTCGTGGCGTGGGTGATAAAGAGCGAGCGCAGGTCAGGCTGCTGCAGGTGATGATAGAGCAAGCCCATGCCGGTGATCCACTCATTATAAATAGCTATCGGCTGACTCCCAGGCGATGCGAGCTGCGGAGTCACAGCGAGCAGTGTCGCGGCAGCTGCAAGGGCAAAGAGACAGGAGTCGTCGTAGTCGCCATAACCGAGGTCCGACTGGATGCCGTAGTGCTGCCACATGAGGTAGTAGAGCTGATCACGGACTATGACGAGCGGCTTGTAGTCCACGAGGATCGTTTGCGCTTCACCCCCAGGCGTGAGCCAGTAGCCCTGCGTGATCGGTAGCTCCACGCCCAGTAGCGAGATGTGACTGGGCAGGGTGGTGCAAAAGGTCTTCGTGCGAAAGTCTACCATCTCCTCCGTCGGTCGAAGACGAGGACCCACGAAAAGAACTTGCTCCGCCCCGTGGCGATGCATCATCTCGCCCGCTCGTGACGAGAGGACGGTGTAGATGCCACCCACCTTGTTGGTGACCTCCCACGACACCTCTGTAATAAAGTATGCGTCACTCATTGCTTGCAGTGCGCTCTTCTAATGTAACCAGCAGATCATACGCCACACGGCGACAAGGCATCGGTAGCTCTTCGGCAGAGACATAGGACTCCAGCACCTCCGTCAGTTTCTCAGGCAAAGGCTTATCAGATTGTCGCTTCGTATAGTTTGCGATGGTCAGGAGTGCCACGTAGAGCCTCGACTCATCTGCGGTGCCGCTTGTGACAACCTCCTCCGCCCAGCGAATGGCACACGGCGCATACGCTAGGAGGTTAAAGGCTAGCTGCTCTTGTAGCTCCACATTAATTGCCTTCTCGAGGAAAGCCGCTACGTCTTGCTCCGTAAGTTCCTCACGGGGGAAGAGCATCGTGGAGAGGATCAGCAGCTCCCGCACGGAGGTGTCCCGCAGTGCCTCGGCAAGCTGTCGGGAGGGCTGGTACTGCGCAGCAAGCTCTAGGAGATAGCCTCGTGTCCAGCCCCAATTGTAGCGGTAGTCCAGTCCCGACTCCCGCATCGACTGCGCCACAGAGCCGTCCATACGTGTGCGGAGCGCAGCACGTATGGCGGCAAGCTGTGAGGCGATCGTCTCTTCGTCTATCGAGTTAGGCACGTGCGATGAGCTCTGCGATGAGGGCACCCATACGCTTGGAGGCGGCATTGGCGGCGGCGACCACCTCGTCGCCATCGTTCGTGTAGTCTCCCTCGAAGTGCCACCCCTCATTGGTGATGACGGACATGCCGAAGACGCGGATACCCGCATGGCGAGCCACAATCACCTCAGGCGTCGTGCTCATGCCGACCGCATCAGCACCGACCGTCTGCCAATACTTATACTCTGCGGGCGTCTCGTAAGAGGGCCCCGTGAGGCTTACGTAGACACCCTTTTGGAGTGCCAACTTTTGCTCCTGGGCGATGGTCTCAGCGAGCGCAATCAGTTCACGATCGTAAGCTCGCGTCATATCGGGGAAGCGGACGCCAAAGTTCTCATCGTTAGGACCAATGAGCGGGTTGGGCAACATATTGATATGATCCCTGATGATCATCAGGTCACCCACGTGGAAGTTCGGGTTGATGCCACCCGCAGCGTTGGAGACAATGAGGATCTCGATGCCGAGGAGCTTCATCACTCGCACTGGCAGCGTGACCACCTCCATCGGGTAGCCCTCGTAGTAGTGAAAGCGTCCCTGCATCGCCACGATGGGGACACCGCCCAGCGTGCCAGAGATGAAGTTGCCCTTGTGCCCGATAGCGGTCGAGTGTGCGAAGTTGGGGATTTCGCTGTATGGGATGACGGTCGGGTTAGCGATCTCGTCGGCTAGATTGCCCAGGCCGCTACCTAGTATGATGCCCACGCGGGGCTGTGCCGCTATCTTGCTCTTGATATAGTCGGCTGCTTGCTGATATTTTTGAAAGTCCATAGTCTATGTTCGTTTGATAGTGAATAGGTCTTTACCCCTTACGGTGAAGTAGGTCGTGGGCCGTGCGACGAGCCATCTCGATGATGCGCTCCATGCCAACGATCTCACGGTCACGCATGAGGATTGCTCCGTCCACGATGGTCGTCGAGACGATCGTCGAGGAGCCTGCGTAGACTAGATTAGAAGTAAGATTGTGACAAGGCACCATGCTCGGCGCCTTGAGGTCTATGAGACAAAGGTCGGCTAGGTAGCCCTCCTCGATGCGTCCACCCTTGAGTCCCAGCATAGCGTAGCCCACCTCCGTTGCCGAGCGGTAGATGTCGGGAGCGCAGACCGCTGTCGGGTCGTAGCGCCACACCTTGCCCAGGAGCGAAGCCATACGCATGGCGATGTACATGTCTAGGTCGTTGCTCGAGGAGCAACCGTCCGTACCAATAGCCACAGGGATGCCCCGCTCCTTCATCTCCTCGTAGCGGAAGCGTCCACCACTAGCCAGCTTCATATTGCTCGCCGGGTTGTGAACCAGTGTACAGCCGTGACGTGCTAGGATGTCTAGCTCCTCATCGTCCAGCCATAAGCTGTGCGCCATGATGCAGCGAGGCGAGAGCGCATCGATCTGCTCTAGATAGCGGACAGGCGTCGTACCATGCTCGGCAATACAATCCTTCACCTCACGCTCTGTCTCTGAGAGGTGCAGGTGAATGGGGATCTCATGCTCCTCGGCAAACTCCTTAGCAAAGTGCAACTGATCCCCCGAAACGGTGTAGATAGCGTGTGGTCCCACACTCCAGCCGATTCGCTCAGGTAGCTCTGCGAAGAGCTCTTCATAGCGGTAGCAATTGTCGCGATCCAGCTGTGCCCGCTCGGCATCGCCACGGTCAAAGAGCGTGTAGCTCAGATTAGCCCTTATGCCTGTCTCCAGCACCGCACGAGCAGTCGCCTCAGGCGCTGTGTACATATCGAGGAAGCAGGTCGTACCGCTTTGGATCATCTCCACACAGCCGAGCAAAGCACCGACATAGATATCCTCTTCCGTCATGTGCGCCTCCACGGGCCAGATGTAATCCTCCAGCCACGTCTGCAACGGCAGGTCATCGCCATACCCTCTGAAGAGCGTCATGGCACAGTGTGTGTGTCCGTTGCAGAGTCCTGGCTCGACCGCCTTGTCACGGCCGTCGAGGATGATCGTATCTTCATCGATCGGGAGCAGGTCCGTACCGATCTTGTCGATACGATTGTCCACGATCAAGAGATCTTGCGTCGCCCCTCCGATGAGCGACTCCTTAATTAGTATACTACTCATGCCCGTTTAGTTAAATAGTCGGTAAAACTCAGCTACCGCCTCGACACCCTTGCGGAAGACGCCCACCGAAAAGCTCTCATTGGGCGAGTGGATCGCATCCTCCTCCAGGCCAAAGCCCATCAGCACCGTCTTGAGTCCGAGGATCTCCTCAAAAGCTGCAATAATCGGAATGCTACCGCCACTGCGGATGGCTAGCGGAGCCACCCCGTAAGCCTTCTCGACCGCCTGTGCAGCAGCCTGATAAGCGGGTAGGTCTAGCGGACAGTAGTAACCCGCACCGCCGTGCATCGGCGTTACCTCCACATGTACTGACTTAGGTGCGATCTGCTCGATATACTCCTTCATCAGGCGAGAGATCTCCTCATGATCCTGATTAGCCACCAGACGGCACGAGAGCTTAGCGTAAGCCTTCGAGGGGAGCACGGTCTTGGCACCTTCGCCCTGATAACCACCCCAGATACCGCACACGTCAAAGGAAGGACGACAGCTGTTGCGCTCTAGCGTGATGTAGCCCTCCTCGCCTTGCGTCTCACGAATGTCTAGCGCACGGCAGTAAGCCTCCTCAGAGAAGGGTGCCTTGCGGATCATCGCACGCTCCTCGTCGGAGAGTGGTAGCACCTTGTCGTAGAAGCCTGGTACCGTGATGCGTCCCTTGTTGTCTACGATCTGAGCAATGATCTTGCACAGCTCATTGATCGGGTTGGCAACAGCACCGCCGAAGTGGCCCGAGTGCAGATCCCTATTGGGACCCGTTACCTCCACCTGCCAGTAGGCGAGACCACGTAGACCAGCCGTAATGCTCGGCGTCTCCTCGCTCAGCATCGTCGTGTCAGAGACGAGGATCACATCCGCTGCCAGCAGATCCTTGTGCTCCCGGCAGAAAGGCGACAAGCTCCCTGAGCCAATCTCCTCCTCGCCCTCGAAGATAAACTTCACATTGACCCCGACCAAGCCAAGAGCCTTAGCGGTCTCGAAGCCTTTGAGCTGGATCATAATCTGCCCCTTGTCGTCATTAGCGCCACGGGCGTAGATGCGGCCATCGCGTATCTCAGGCTCAAAGGGCTGGCTCTCCCATAGCTCCAGAGGCTCCACGGGCATCACGTCATAGTGACCGTAGACGAGGATCGTCTTCGTCGCCCCAGGCTGCTTATAGTGTCCGAAGACGATGGGGTTGCCCTGCGAAGGCATCACCTCCGCCTCCTGCACACCTAGTGAGAGCAGGTGGTCACGCAGATACTCGGCGGCACGCTGCATATCAGCCTTGTGCTCGCTCTGTGCACTGATCGATGGGATACGTACGAGACCATAGAGGTCCTCGTGGAAGCGGTCCTCGTGCTTCGCTATATACTCTTTGATATTTGCCATAGTAACGTTTTCTTGTTTTTCGATTGCTCCGTAAAGATACAAAAAAGCTCCCAACCCTCCCAACTAAGGGACCTTCTAGTAGTCCGCAATTAAGACAGCCCGACAAGACTGGTTGCCCGCCTCTACACTGTTTGTACCCATGTGTCACTTGGCACTGAAATGTGTGGAAATCTACCCCACTTTGCTACTTGCACGACTTCGTTAAAACCTATATCTTTGCGGACGACAATCACTCGTTATTGATTGCATCTTACAGTACTATCTAACCATCACTTTATTATGGAAAAGGACAACAAACTTACTCGCATTGGCGTATTCTATGACGGGAACTACTTCCTACACGTAAGCAACTTCTACACTTACTACCACGAGCGCAAATGCCGATTGAACATCAATGGATTACACCACTTTATCAAAGAGAAAGTAGCCAAAGAGGAAGGCATAGACGCTCGAAAGTGTCAAATAGTTGACGCGCA
>URKO01000057.1 GCA_900548415.1 uncultured Porphyromonas sp. | reverse complement strand
TCGGTCGTTCGGGGCTGTAGCCCCTCCGACCCACGGCTATGATTCGTCGGACCTCTTGCGAGGTCCTATCCATCGGAGTTGCATTAGAGATTAGAGATTAGAGGTTAGAGGTTAGAGGGGGCGGAGGGCTAGTGTGGCTAGAGCCTCTAGTAGCACTAGTGCAACTAGAGACTGTTGACTTTTGCAACAGTCTCAACTAGTGAGTCTAGCCAACAGCCAACGGCCAATAAAAAGCTTCCCCCACCACAGCTTGTTGACTGCGATGGGGGGAAGTCTTTATTGATTAGTAGGCTATAGGCACGCTTGGTGCGATAGCCTTTTGGCAGTTTCTACTATATATTATAGGAGTGCGTCGAGACCACACTTAAGGTCTGCGATGATGTCCTCGACATTCTCCAGACCGATGGAGAGACGTACCATGCCCTCGCCTATGTCAGACGCAGCACGCTCCTCGGGCGTGTAGGGCGAGTGGGTCATGCTAGCGGGGTGCTCGATAAGCGTCTCAGCATCTCCGAGGCTCACGCAGAGCGTAGCTAGGTGGAGGCTATTCATCAGCTTGCGACCAGCCTCTAGCCCACCCTTGAGCTCGAAGGCGATCATAGCACCTGGTAGGCGCATCTGCTTCTGAGCTAGCTCATACTGTGGAAAGCTCTTGAGCCCTGGGTAAGCGATCGAGGCGATAGCGGGGTGCTGCTCGAGGAACTCAGCGACACGCTGTGCATTAGCGCAGTGACGCTCCATACGTATCTCTAGTGTCTTGATACCACGAGCGATCAAGTATGCCTCAAACGGGCCTAGGACTGATCCCGTCATATCCTTGACAGCAAAGAGACGTACCTGATCGATATACTCCTTGCGACCAACGACAAATCCGGCGATCACGTCCCCGTGACCATTCAGATACTTGGTAGCTGAGTGTACTACGACATCAGCACCGAGCTCTAGAGGACGCGTGATGAAGGGGGTGCAGTAGGTATTGTCCACCATCAGCACAGTGCCCTCCTGACTATGAGCTATCTTGGCAGCGCCTTCGATATCTGTCAGGTACATGTTAGGATTGGCGGGCGTCTCGATATAGACGAGCTTCGTATTGGGGCGCATAGCCGCCTTGATCTCATCCAGATTGCGCGCATCGACGAAGGTTACCTCTACGCCAAAGCGTGAGAGCCCATGCTCGAGGAATGAGTAGGTACAGCCGTAGAGCGTCTTACCAGCGACGATATGGTCCCCAGCCTGTACCAGCGGGTAGATAGCCGAAGTGATCGCACCGATACCCGAGGAGGCACTGACGCACGCCTCGCCGCCCTCTAGCGAGGCGACCTTTTGCTCAGCAGCTGTGCAGGTCGGATTGCCTAGACGGGTGTAGATGTATCCGTCTTCCTCGAGGGCAAAGCGTCTGCCCCCCTGCTCTGCAGAGTCAAAAACGAATGTAGAGGTCTGATAGATAGGAGTAGCCAGCGTACCGTGTTGATTGCGCTCGCTACCAGCATGGATGGCACGCGTAGCGAAGCCCATCTGCTGTAGTTCTTTTGGATCAATCATTATGCTTTATCTAAAGATTCGATTATTCGGTACGAAGGTACGAAAAATAGCGCTCACGAGTACCTTATATGATATCGCTCTTGGTTGTTGGCGGACATGCGAGACGAGTAACGATTTGTAGGGACGCACGGTCGTGCGTCCGTTGTCGAACGAAAGGATCGGAGGGATCAGAGCTATCGGAGTGGATCGGAGGGATACGACCGCTTGCGGTCGGACGAATCATAGCCCCCAGTCGGAGGGCTACGCCCCGAACGACTGGGGGGCAGGAGTGCCATGTGAAGTAAGCGACCTCCCCATTGTGGGAGGTCGGACTGGAGCTGTAACTATAAGCTGCGTCTAGTCCGACCCACAAGGGGTCGATAAGTTGCTATCGTCTTGTCCCCGTGGGTCGTTCGGGGCTTTGCCCCTCCGACCCACGGCTATGATTCGTCGGACCTCTTGCGAGGTCCTATCCATCAGAGTTATCGGAGGTATCAGAGTGGATCGGAGCGATCGGTGTACTAGTGCCTCTAGAGCCACTAGTAGCACTAGTGGAACTAGTGAGTCTAGCTAACGGCTAACAGCCAACAGCCAACATCAGTCGCGCACCTCGTAGGTTCGGCTGTCGGTGATGATGTAGTGCATCGCTACGTCCCACGGCTCTAGCGGTATCTGCTCGACGATCTGTAGCGAGGTGGTGACAGCGGCACGAAGGGCATGGGGACAGCGTGCGAAAAAGCGATCGTAGTACCCCTTGCCGCGGCCCATACGTCCCCCGTGCAGGTCGAATGCGACTCCAGGCACTAGGATGAGCTCTATCTCGGCGGGATCTACCGCCTCCTCGACGTCGGCGGTGGGCTCCAGGATCTTGTAGTCGTCACTGGAGATGAGCGACTCGGGCTGATAGCTGTAGAAGTTGATATCGTCACCCTCTACACGAGGTATGAGGAGCCGCTTATCGCCTTGGTACTGCTCTAGGATAGCGGACAGGTCTACCTCGTCAGGCAAGGCGCAGTAGAGTGCTACGCAATGACTACGTACGAAGGGTAGAAAGGTCTCTATCTGCTGACAGACACGCTCTGAGACTGTCTGTCTGTACTCTTCTGTCCATTCGCTCCGCATCTTAGTGCGGATGGTGTGTCGTAAGGCTTTTTTCTCTTCTCTCACTCTGTCACAACTCATCATCGTGTGTGATAATTTTCCTTTAGGTACTGCTCTGCGCTACTGATCATCGGGTCGTCTTGAGACATCACCTGATAGAATCCCGTAGTGCCAAAGAGATGATTAGCTATCAAAGCATACATCTGTTGCTGCAAGCGCGGTGCGGCTTGGCGTAGCATCTGTGGTCGCTGGGCTATACCATGCTCCGCAGCGTATGCGGCTAGATCGTTGATTAGCGACTTCTCCTGAGCGAGCAATGCGAGTAGCTCCTGTACGGAAGCGATCTCACGGAGGCTCTCTCTATTTAAGTCTACGAAGTAAAAGGCAAACTCCTGCATGGCCCCAGACATGATCAGACGTGCTGCATAAGCATTGATCATCGCTGTGTCTTGCGGTACGAAGATGTCGGGCATGATGCCATAACCGCTGAAGAGGAGCCGCCCCTTGTCGCTATGATACTCCCGCTGCTTGTGCTTGGTCAGAGAGAGCGTATCGGCGTAGTCGCCCACAGGCTTGATGCCTGAGACGCTCATCAGACTCTCCTCGATGGAGGAGAGACTGCCCTGCTCGTAGGGTCGCTGTATGTTACGCCCCGAGGGTGTATAGTAACGAGCCACCGTGAGACGTACGCTAGAGTGATCTGAAAAGGTAAAAGGCTGCTGCACCAAGCCCTTGCCATAGGTCTGTCGCCCTACGATCATAGCTCGGTCGTGGTCTTGCATCGCTCCCGAAAAGATCTCAGAGGCCGAGGCACTATTCTCATTGACCAGCACCACTAGTGGCAACTTACGGAGCATACCCTCGCCATTGGCGATCACATCTTCGCGAGGCATGGTGCGGCCCTCGGTGTAGACGATCAATTGATCCTTGCTGAGGAACTCATTGGCGACAGCCACAGCTGCATCCATATATCCTCCCGTATTGTCTCTTAGGTCGAGGACTAGAGCTTTGGCTCCAGATCGCTGTAAGCGTCCCCACTGCTGGATGAACTCGTCATAAGTAGTACGCGCCCAGGTGGTGATCTGCATCAGCCCAATGGACGGCGTAAGCATATAGCATACATCTATGCTTCGGATCGGCACGGGACCACGCACCACGCTCACATTGCGTCGTGTATGGCGACGTAGTATCGATAGATGTGCTACAGATCCCTCGGGCCCTCGGAGTGCTGAGGTGATGGTGTCTTGGTTGTTGCGCTCCCCGAGGAGGCTCTTGCCGTCACAGGCTAAGATGCGGTCGCCAGGCTCTAGGCCTGCGGTCTCTGAGGGTCCGCCAGCGAACACTTGGTCCACGACGATCGTGTCGGTGATGATGTTGTAGATGATTCCAATCCCCTCAAACTGCCCCTCTAGTCTCTGCGCCTCGCGCTCTGACTCCAAAGGTGGTATGTAGGTCGAGTGGGGATCCAGCGATCCTAGCATATAGGGGAGTATGTCTGTACGTAGCTGCTCGATATCGACCGAGTCTACGTAATACTTCTCGACAAGCTGCAGCACCTGGTCAAACTTGTCAGCGTGCGTGATATTGCGATAGCGAGAGAGGAGCCAAAAAATAGCAGCGCCAATGAGTGCCCCCACAAGGAGACAGATTAGATATTTATACTGACGACGCATATCTACCACTTGTTCTTTATCTAGATAGGTACCTATACTAAAGGGTTACGGGGTGGTCCGTAGACGAGACCTCGTCTAGCGGTATGTAGACTACCTCGATGCCCGCGCGCTCGAGTAGCTCGACACCATCGGTGAGCCGGTACTGCTCGCCATACACGACACGACGTATACGACTCTGGATGATCAGCTTAGCGCACTCCAGGCAGGGAGAGGCGGTAATGTAGATAGTCGCGCCCGTGCAGTTATTGCCCGAGGCTGCCACCTTAGTGATAGCATTAGCCTCAGCGTGTAGGACGTAGGGCTTGGTGATACCTTCGTCATCTTCGCAGACATTCTCAAATCCTGCAGGTGTACCATTGTATCCGTCAGAGATGATCATCTGATTGTGTACGATGAGAGCTCCTACTTGTCGACGCTGACAGTAGGAGTTTTCGGCCCAGATACGAGCCATACGCAGATAACGGCGGTCTAAGATTGTTTGCTTTGAGTCAGAAGCAGAGGAGGTAGTTGGAGTGATTGTCATCGTGTAGTGATTTACTCATAGCGTAAACCGCCACAAAGTTACTGATTATTTGGCACAAATGGTAGTGATACCAAGGCTGTGAAAGCGACTCACAAAAGAACGACCTGTCGAGACGCACCGATAGCGTCCCGACAGGTCGTCAGTCGTGTGTACCTACTAGCGGAGGGCTCGTCCCCGTCACATCGCCCATTACCGCGTTCGTCCCCGTCACATCGTCCTGTAGGTACGCTCGATCTGAGCGTCCGTTGTAGAACGAAAGTTACAGCATCGTGATTTTTAACGGGGACGGACGCACGACCGTGCGTCCCTACAAAATCGTTACTCGTCTGTGCTCTAGCGGAGGGCGTAGGTAGCGCGGACGGTGACGGAGATGGTCTTCTGGCGTGAAGAGGTGTTGAACGCTCCACCCCACGAGTAGTCTTCGCCAGCGTTCTTGCCAACGATCTGGAAGACCCCCATTGAGGCATTTTGTAGCTTGCCCACCTTACCATGGCTCCCAGAGGCTATCTCCTCAGCACGGTTGAGTGCATCCTCAGAAGCTTGGCGTAGCATCTGATGCTTGAGATCGTTGAGATTCGTGTAGTAGTAGTCGGGTGCTTCGCTCGTTATCTCCACTCCCTGTGAGATGAGCGAGGAGATACTCTTGGAGAGCTCCTCGACGCCGTCTAGATCTCCGCTCGTTACGGTCACGCTCTGCGTGAGGACGTAACCATTGGGTACCTGCCGATAGTTGCCATGCGTATCGTAGCCGCTACTGTAGTTTTGCGACACATCTAGGCTACCGAAGGAGTAGCTGTCAGCCTTCAGACTAGCCTTCTGGAGGTAGTCCTGTACGACAGTGCGCTCACGCTCTATCTCTGTATAGGCTTCGCTCAGCGTAGCACGCTGCACACGGAAGGAAGCACTCCAGACGATGAGATCACTCTCGAAGTCTTGCTCTGCATTGCCCGTAACCGAGACGATACGCTGCTTGCGGACCGATAGATAGGTCGATCCGGCGATCCAAATGCCTAGTACAAAGGCGACAGCCAGTACCAAGGCTGCCCAAAAGGTCCACTGCTTGTTCATATCCATATCAATTGTGTTAGATAAAATTCAATCAGAGCGGCGTGCTGTCGTAGTCTTATAGTCCCTTCTCGAGGAGATACTTCTCCACCTCGAGCGCAGCGCGACAGCCAGTGCCAGCAGAGGTGATCGCCTGACGATAGCGTGGATCAGCCACGTCACCAGCGGCAAAGACGCCCTCAACACTGGTGAGCGGTCTCCCCTCTCTCGTTACGATGTAGCCCGCAGCATCTAGCTCTAGCTGACCGGCGAGGAAGTCCGTATTGGGCTTATGTCCGATAGCGAGGAAGAAGCCATCGATCGCTATATCGCGCTTGGCCTCCTCAGGGGTACCCTTCTTATATACGAGGTGAGCACCCTCCACGCCATTGTCGCCAAAGAGCCCGATGGTGTTGTGCTCGAAGAGTACCTCAATGTTTTCCCGTGCGAAGAGTCTCTCCTGCATCACCTTAGAGGCACGTAGGTGATCCTTGCGCACGATCAGGTAGACTTGCTCTGCAATACCAGCTAGGTAGAGAGCCTCCTCACAAGCTGTGTCGCCACCGCCTACGACGGCTACCCGCTTCTTGCGATAGAAAAAGCCATCGCACGTAGCGCATGCCGAGACGCCCATGCCGGCATACTTCTTCTCATCATCTAGACCGAGGTACTTAGCCCGAGCACCCGTGGCGATGATGACTGAGTGCGCTGTCAGCTCTGTAGAGCCGTCGATCTCTACCTTAAAGGGGCGCTGCGATAGGTCTATGCGTGTGACCTCGCCAGAGCGAATGTCTGTGCCAAAGCGCTCTGCTTGTTGGCGCATCTGCTCGAGGAGCTTAGGGCCCGTGATACCCTCGGGGAAGCCGGGGAAGTTTTCCACCTCAGTGGTCGTAGTGAGCTGTCCGCCAGGTTGTAGTCCCTGATAAAGTATGGGAGAGAGATTAGCTCGTGAAGCATAGATGGCAGCTGTATATCCAGCAGGTCCTGACCCGATGATCAGGCAACGTATGGTCTTGTCTTGTGACATATTTGTAATAGGTTTTTAGATGGTGATATGTACCTCACCGCAAAGATACAAATTTAGAGGTTAGAAAGCTGCATTTCTAGAAGTTGATATTGCTTCCTCCGCTTGCTATTTGTAGCACTCTGTCTTGAGGCGCTGGGAGAAGTGGCTAAAAA
>URKO01000056.1 GCA_900548415.1 uncultured Porphyromonas sp. | reverse complement strand
TGAGCAAAATCAGTGGAAGATCACTGTGGAGGCCGACACCGAGGTCTGGGCCGACTGGAATGGCAACGGACAGAAGGACGAGAACGAACAACTCACCTCCGGACAGCTAGCGGAGCAGACAACCGCTGCGACCACGCTCACTATACATGGAGCGGTCAAGAAGCTCAGTGCTCCGAACAACAACATTCAGGAGATAGACCTCGAGCAGGCTACTTCGCTCATCGAGATTGACTTGTCTCACAACAATCTCGAGGAGATTGATGCGTCTGAGTGTGAGAGCCTCTCCGTGGTCAACATGAGCTACAATAAGTGCGAGTGGCCCGACTTCTCGTACAATGAAGCACTCACCAAGCTAGACTGTAGCTACAATGAGGGCTTGAGTGGTCTCGGTCTACCGGATGAACTCAAGGAGCTCAGATGCAACAATGGTGCCCTCACCTCCCTCTCTATCTCCTCTCTCTCTCAGCTCACACTCCTAGACTGCTCGGCAAACCCACTTCAGTCTATAGACCTATCTCAAAACACAGCACTTCAGCACCTCTACCTACGAGGCCTCGACCAGATACCTCAATTCGCTGGTGGGCTACAGATATCTAACCTGACTAACTTGGTAGAGCTTGACTTCTCGGGATCTACGTTTACCTATGTAGAGCTTCCACCATTGTCTGAGAACTTGAAGATCTTCAACTGTAGCAATACCAAGCTAGACATCTTCAATGTGGCTGGCTGCCCCAATCTTGAGGAGCTCTACGCTAGTGGCTCTATGATCCTGACACTAGACATATCTGAAAACAACAACCTCAAGAAGCTCGTCTGCAACAAGACTCAGATTAAGACGCTAACAATGCCTAAAGCTCCGCAGCTAGAGTACATCGACATACACAACAACCACTTGCTCCTCGATGGTATCAAGAAGTTTGCCGAGGCGCTTAATGACCGTAAGGGTCTAGCAGAGGGCACCCTCATACTAATCGACAGCTACGAAAAGAGCGAGCTCAATCCCTACGACGACGAGACGCTACACGCTATCATGGACAAGAACTGGGCTCCCTACGACTACAAAGCTGGTGAGAACGACGGTCTCAATCCTCTCAGACCATCTGACATGCCGCTCTCTCCATACGTCACAGACCAGCCTAAGATCGTTCTAACGAGCGATGCGACCTCGGGGCAGTGGGATCTGCAGATCGAGATGAGAAACAATGACGACAAGAAGTCCGTCTGGATCGATCGAAATGAGAATGGAAAGTACGACGAAGGCGAGGAGGTGACGGTCTTCAATAAGAGCCTACACTTCCCGCACGAGGCGAAGGTCATCACAGTATATGGCAATGTGCTGAATTTCTTCTGCTATGCCAACAGCCTCACAGCTCTCGACATATCCCAGTGCCCAAATCTAGAGATACTAGACGCCTCTGACAACAAGCTCTCAGCGATAGACCTAAGCAAAAACGGCAAGCTCAGAGCACTCACACTACATGGCAATATGCTTGCATCGGTGGATCTGTCATACACGCCACACCTCTTCCGATTCTACTGCAACAAGAACAAGCTCACCCAGCTAGACCTCTCCAAGACTCCTGATCTGGTACAACTCAGATGCGGTAGAAACGAGCTGACCCAACTAGACGTCTCGATGCTTAAGCAGCTCAAGTACTTCGACTGTACGGGCAATAAGCTTACGAAGCTTGACTTGACGCACTCAGAGGACTTGACCAACCTCCTTTGCGCAGACAACCAGCTCACATCTCTAGACCTAAAGGCATGCGCCGACCTTGAGGAGCTCACCTGTTACAACAACAAGATCGCCTCTGCTATCGACCTCACCAACTGTAAAGTCATTAGAGAGGTAAGCCTCTTTGGTAATCAGATCCAGAGCAAGGAGATGCTACAGACCGTCAGCTCACTGCCACAGAATGAGAAGGCTGAAAAGAAGGCGTTCTATGGAATCGATACGACCCTCGAGCCTAAGGACGGCAACGTTGTCACCAAAAAGGCTGTAGCAACGCTTGCCGAGAAGGGCTGGATCTGCTACGACTTCCAGAATGGTGCCAACGAAGGTAAAAACGAGTACGCAGGCTCCGAAAATGTAGCCATCGACACGCCAGCAGCTCACGCTGAGCAGATCATTTACCTCAGCAACTCTCAGGAGCTACTGATCCCGACATGCTACACAAGCGTAGCTATATACGATACCACAGGTACGCTCATCCGCTCTCTAGAAGGTGATAGCCGTGTAGACCTCTCTGAGCTACCTGCTGGACTATATGTCGTGACGGGCGTTGCTGCCGACAGCACGAGCGCAAGCATCGCTATGACGTTTGTCAAGGAATAACACAACGCTGTCTACTATCAATACAATGAATACAGTACACAACTTCTGGGCATTAGCCCTACTACTCTCTGTGGCTCTCCTGCCACAGAGAGCCTTCTCGCAGGACGTGCAGAGTCTTCCTAAGATGGAGCTACAGGTCATTCCTCAAAACGCCCTATCGATGGTCATCACGGTAGGCGACAAGGAGGCAACCATATATGTCGATGAGCACCGAGGAGCCCTCGTTCCGCACAAGGTACCCGCTGGCGAGGACTACACCCTCTCAGTATCTTCAGCAACTAATGAGGCGACGATTTATGGAGAGCTTGTATCGGCCAAGATAATATCCCAAAAGGTTTTCCAAATAAAAGTCGATGGTATGAAGTCTCTAGAGGAGCTATCGGCTTTTTCATGTGGACTTAACGATTTAACCCTCAAGGGATGCGATCGCCTTAGGTCTCTCTCATTAATGCAAAACAATCTCTCCGAGCTATCTCTGGCTGAGACTCCAGCACTCCAAGAGCTCAACGTCGGGCACAACGTACTCCGTGAGCTAGACTGCTCGCCCTGTCCTAACCTACTCAAGCTCGTCTGTGGTAAGAACGATCTCACCAAGGTCAACATCTCTGGTTGCACCAAGCTCTACGAGATAAACGTACAGATGAATAAGAAGCTCACCGCACTCGATCTCTCCTCTTGCAAAGCACTGATGGGATTGACCTGCGCTAGTACTGGGATCACAGACATTGATGTCTCTGGATGCGAAAAGCTCACCTTCATAGACACCTCCTTCTCTCCCGTACAGCGACTCAAGGCGCGTGGCTGTAAGAGTCTCAAGACGCTCAACTGCTATCAAAACGATCTCTACAACATAGATCTCAAGGGGTGCGAGCATCTAGACAAGCTGACGCTACAGCACAACCCTAACCTCGGCCTTCTAGACATCAGCACCCTCTCAAGTCTCGTCACGCTACTCTGCTCTGACTGCGGACTAAAAGAGATCAAGATCGGTGACCTGCCTAGCCTCCAGGAGTTCTACAGCTTTGACAACAAGCTCGTTGCTCTAGACTTCTCTGGAGCTCCCAACCTCCGTGAGCTACAGTGCGACAACAATCAGTTGCAGTCTCTACAGCTAGCCTCATCTATGCCCATGCTAGAGCTAGTCTCCGTTGTCAAGAACAAACTCTCAGCCTGCGCTATCGACAGTCTCTGCGTAGCTCTCCCTGAGAAGGAGCAAGGCGGACAGCTCCGCATCGCAGCCAACCCAGGAGCTCCGACGAGTAAATCTTACTTCGCTGCTGACAAGGGCTGGACGATAGACATCCTCGGCGATGGCACTGGATGTAGCATCAATGTCGACGTAGAGTCTGTAGGTAGCACCGAGAGCCTCTGCCTCGTTGACGAGACAGGCATCACCCTGCTCCCCGAGAGCGCACAGGCTGACGTAGCTCTGTATACTATGGAGGGCGAGACGCTCTATCACTTTGCAGTTCAGGAGTCACGTCCCACACACATCACACTACCCTCTGGGCGTTATCTGCTTAGAGTCGGCGAGATGACTCGTCTCGTCATCATACCCTAATCACCCAGCACACCAACTATGAAGACAATTACACACAAGGCACTACTCCTATGCCTGATCTTACCCCTCATAGCCACGACCAGCTATGGACAAGAGGAGTTTGACCCCAATCGCTACCTAGAGCTCACCACGACGCTCAACGCAGGGGAAAAGGTAGAGATCGCAATCAGTAAAGATGCTTGGATCGACCTCAACGCCAATGGTCAGCAAGACGAAGGCGAAGTGGTTAGATTAAAGTCCGTAGACGGTCAGCCGGACCAAGGCATACAGAAATTTACCGTAACCCTATCGGCACAGACCTTTAGGATCTATGGCAACTTTAACGAGATCATACTGCGTAAGTGGAAACTCTCCAAGATCGATGTCAGTCGTATGACACAGCTCACCTACCTAGGCGTACCTTATAGTAAGCTAGATGAGATCGACCTATCGGCGCTCACCAAGCTCAAGAGCTTCGAGGGGCGCAACAATCGGTTTACAGAGTTAGACCTATCGCACCAGCCTAACCTAGAGCTGATAGAGGTCATCTCCAACGAGCTCACCCGTCTAGACCTCACCAAGAAGCCGCATCTCTACTACGTCGGTGTCGCACATAATGCGATACGAGACGAGGCGATGGACCTCATTGTCAATGCGCTACCCATGCGTAGCGAAGGCGAATTCAACGAAGGCCAACTATATGTCTACACGCTCAATGAGCCTACCGAAAAGAACTATATGACCGACCGTCAGGCTGCCATAGCTGACGGTAAGTATTGGAACGTGCAGGCCTGGGACAAGTCTCGTGGTGACTGGGTCAAGTACCTAGGCGAGCCCACAGCAATCACAGGCGTAGCTACCGCTCCGACAGAGCTTAAAGCTCTCTACTCAGGCTCGGCACTTGTCCTCATAGGTACCACCCTCGATGAGCCAGTGCAGATCTACAACTTTTCGGGAGCTCTCCTAGCCTCCTTCGCAGGGGATCAGGAGACCACCACATACCCCATTGCACTACCTGCAGGTAGCTACATCATCACCCACTGCGGAGCGACAGCCACACTGCAAGTCCTATAAGTTTATCTCTCACAACAATAAAGCATATACTAAGCTATGAACAAACTAGCTACACGATTCATACCCCTCATACTACTCTTACTGCTACCACTCAGCACCCATCTGCGTGCTCAAGTGACGCCAGCACCTATCGATGGACCTCGTATTACCTTGACGACCGACCTACCCGCCGGCTCTAGTCTAGGTATAGCTTTCGTGCCACACGATGAGACCGTCTGGGTAGATGTCAATGGCAATGGCATCTGCGACAGAGGCGAGGGCAGAGCCAAGGACAACGTCGGCAAGACAAACATCATGATCGTCGTCCTTGTCAAGCCGAACGTCACAATCTATGGTCCCATAGATGCGATCCGCTTTGGAGGACTAGATCTCACCGGGCTCGAGGTCACCAAGATGCCTAAGCTAAAAGAGATCCAGTGCTTCAACAATCGGATAGACCATCTAGACCTCTCTGGCAGCACAGGACTACAAACGCTTTTTTGCTTTCAAAATAAAATCTCATCGCTAGACCTCTCTGCATGTAAGGAGATAAACGACATCCGTTGCTTCTACAATCAAATCGGAGAGGGACAGATGAATGCCCTGATGAAGAGTCTCCCCGATCGTACTGCAAAGAAGAAAGGACTCGTCATAGCACTCGACACGACCATTCCTGATGAGAAAAACGTCTGCTCTGTAGATGCCGTCAAAGTCGCTCTAGATAAGAACTGGGAGGTCAACGACTTCCACGGGGACAAGCAGTCCTGGACAGGCGTACCTTACAAAGGCTCTCCCTCAGCAATCCAAGAGTTGCTCCCAGACACCCCCATTGTCTACTACGACGGGGCTACTCATGCCCTAGTCTTGGCTGGCAATGCTGGTGCGCCTTACGCCCTATACTCAGAGACCGGCTTACTGCTAACATCAGGGGTACTAGACGCTAGCGGTCAGTACCAAATAGCGATGACCGCCTATCCCGATGGAGCCTATATACTCAACATCGGAGGCGAGAGCTTTAAGATCTACCACATCTAGGTCAGAGCTGTAATCCACGTGTGGCGTGTTTCCTAGAGGAGACACGCCACTCCATCCACTACACACTAAATACATCAACTATGTCTCGACATCATATCACATATTTCATCAGCCTCCTCTCGCTACTGGCACTCCCAGTCCTTGGGCAGGATCCCTTCAAGCCAGTCTCTACCGATGGTGACCGCATCGTCCTAACCACCGCCATAGAGCGTGCTGACGAAATCTCATTCGTCATACGTCCTATAGAGCATGGCGTCTGGGTCGATCAGAATGGCGATGGTCAGTTTCAAAGAGAAGAGATGGCCAGCAATCCTGAAGATGACCTTGATGAGCCAGGACAATTTCTAGTATCCTTTCAGGTCACATCACCTCAGATTACAATCTATGGCAAGATAGACCAACTCATCATCCAAGACCGCAAAATAACCAACGTAGACCTAACACACGCCACAGCACTCAAGACTCTAGAGGCGTACCGCAATGAGATATCCTCGATCATGATACCGGCAGGTCTACCACTAGAAGATCTCTGGCTAGCAGATAACAACTTGCAGGGGATAGACTTCTCCAATTGTAGCAAGTTGTGGTTCATAGAGCTCTACAACAATCAGATCTCAGAGCAGGCTATGACTAAGGCCTTTAGCACCTTGCAACACGCAGCACCCGTTGCTAATCCCGAGCTAGACATCCCCGAGCCGACCATTCAAGTGATCGACACGCATAGCGACCATGAGGGCAATGTATGCAACGTAGATGCCGTAGCTCATGCCAGGAGCCTCGGCTGGGCCGTTTACGATCTAGCAGGAGATACCCAAAACTGGATCGGAGTGCCCTACGATGGTTCGCCTGTGGGCATCACGCCTATCTCGTCGCACATGCCGACCTGCAGCCGTATGCCTGGAGCTATCAGACTAGACTCGCTAGAGCCTCACAGCACCATCACACTCTACGATATGGAGGGACGCACGCTGCAAGAGTTCTCTACGTCCACGAGCTCCGTCACGATCCCTCTGGTAGCCGAGCAGTCTGCTACACCCTACCTCCTCACGATCCAGTCGCCTTAGGGGCAGCGAGTGAGCGTCAAGCTCTAACCCGCATAGCGATCCACGGGTCGCAAAGGCTGCACCCTTAAGTA
>URKO01000055.1 GCA_900548415.1 uncultured Porphyromonas sp. | reverse complement strand
GTCTGAAGGGAGCATACCTCCGTATGTGACCGAAGCCGAATCCCGAAAGCAACACAGCGATTCGCCTTTATGCAACAATCTCCAGCCAGGGCTCAGCCATTATAATCACTCTTGACACAATCCCCACGTGGGGCGTTTGTTTTTCTGTCGCAAAAGGGATCCAGCTGGTCACAGATCAGACCTAAGCCTACCAATTCTTCAGAATAAGAATTAGCGGGGTTATGGTTTCTGTGGCTCCTCTTCGGGTGGTGTGACCGCTTCGTAAGCTCCCACGGTATAGCCACCGAGTCGATTCTTGCGTCGTGGCAGACCTGTACGATCGAGGTCACAGCTTGTAGGTGCTATAGGCGAGAGCTCTTGCAGGTCAGCCGTCTCGACTGGATGGAAGTCAAAGTGGAAGTGATACGGGGCTTGCCTATTGTTGCGATCCTTGTAGTCTTTGCCCAGCATCCAGTAGCTATCGACAAAGGGGATGGTGGCGCGATGACAAGTAGGGAAGAGCTCCTCGATGAGACGCTTAGCTACGATAGAGTCCTGCTCCAGTCGCAGGTAGCACTGCTGCAGATCGATCTGCGACTGAGCCGAGGGGTGCCACGCCAGCTCACCCGAGCGGCGCAGTGTGTCGCTCTGCAGTGCGATCGTCTGCCGTCCGTCTACAACGCTATTGAACATCTGGAGCTTGCCCCCCTCACCTACATAGAGTACGGGGCTGCGTCTATGGTCAAATAGGTAGTCACTCACCACCGTCAGATGCTCTGCCTGTACGGAAGCTTTTTGCATCGACAGGCAGGAGCCGCGCACATTGCTTAGCTCACTGTTTCGCAAGGTGTAGCTACCTCCGGCGAGGGTCAAGCCATCTCCGCCCATGTTGGTTATGGTGCTGGACTGGAGGAGTAGTCGCTCAGCTAGCGGATCGCTCCCCTGGACGAAAGTCACGCCCCCTCGTCCATTGCGAATGGTCGTGTAGCGTATCTCATTGCCCTGGCTCTCAGCGGTAAACTGTATGTAGTCCCATTGATTCGGTAGGAGACGATAGGAGACATCGGAGGTGAGGTTGTCTCGCCTGATACCCTCTATAAGGATAGGTCGAGAGGCGGAGCCCGCTAGTGTCAAGGCTCCCCGCACGATGATCCTACCTCCTTGAGGCAGTAGCAGATGCCCTCCCTCGGCAATCGTTAGCCGCACACCAGGCTCTACGGTGATGCTGTCGGTGATCAGGTAAGGTCTCTCGCTGCTCCAGAGGGTATCTTTCGCGATGTGCAAGTTGGCGGGTAGGGTAGAGATGTTTTGCCGATAGCCCTCGATGCGGGTGTAGTGCGTGACCCCATTACAGCGCCACAAGAGCGAGTCGGTCACCAGCGTCGGCAGGTCAGAGGCCCCATCTGTAAAGGTTGCCTCCACAAAGATATAGATGCTGTCACGAGGAGGCAACGTGAGGTCTCGTATCTGCGAGCCACTGCGTCCGTCCACATTGATGCGGTATCCCTTGTTACCACCACTCAGGAGTGCCACCTCATTGAGGAGTAGTGGCTGGTCATGCGGATTGTAGATCATCGCCACGTGGGTCGCTGAGGAGAGTGAGCTGTAGAGCGTGTCCAGGCGTATCGTGTCGACAGATAGATAGGGCTGGGTGCCCTCTGAGTGATCATACTGCCAGGGCGACCGCACGCATGCCATCAGCAAGAGTTCAGCACAGAGTGCGCAGAGGGACATACGAGTCAGCCGTGACAGGGGATGGGTAGATCTTCTTATTTCGTTCATCGGGCAGTGGTAATCTTGGGTAGAAAGTGTGGAGCAAAGCGAACTCAAGGTCGCTGAGCCATTTGCAACTACGCTCCTATGGGCAAAAGTACTGAAAATAGCAATCGGCACAACCGCTCACCCTCTGTAACCCTTGTAAAAACAAACGAGTGCAACCCAAACAATTATTGGATTGCACTCGCTAGGTGAATGGATGCACAGTACGCATCGTGGTGGTCCCACTTGGGCTTGAACCAAGGACTCCCTGATTATGAGTCAGGTGCTCTAACCAACTGAGCTATAGGACCCGAGATCTAGCCTTCTGAGGCATGTCTCTTTGTTGGCTCTGAGGAGCTTTACTTCAGAGCTAGTGGCCTGTATTCCTAGTGGCAGGAAAGTGCCGTTCGCTCTGTCGTGGTGCAAAGGTAATGCTTTTTTCTGATATGAGAGCCTCCCCACAGAAAAAAAACTCACTGAGAGTGGGTATTCAGGGGACTATCTCAAGTGAAGTAAAATAGGTACCTTTGTCTCTAGAGTAATACATCAAGACACAACTACTATGAACAAGAAGAATTCTAATCTACCCTCTGAGTGTACGACCATCATCGTCGGCAGTCGGATGAGTGCTGATGGATCACGCATCGTAGCGCGCTCAGAAGACTGGGACGCTATGTTTGCTAAGAACCTCACGATCTATCGTCCAGGGGAGCCTGGCTCGGTCGATCCGATGCGCTTTGACGCATTCGATAGCCCCTTCGCTTGCGACTTGCCTGGCGAAGCGCAGAGCTACTCGGCTCTACCTCCCTACCACTTGAAAGGTCACTGGGGAAGTGCGGGCTTCAACGAGTCGGGTGTCGGCATGAGTGCTACGGAGTCTATCTTTAGCAGCGATGCTGCACTGGCTGTCGATCCCCTAGTAGAGGATGGCGTGGCTGAGAACTCAGTCTTCAACATCGTCCTCCCATACATCCACACGGCTCGTGAGGGCGTGGAGCGTCTCGGCAAGCTTATCGAGGAGTATGGCGTCAGCGAGGGCTTTGGCATTGGCTTCGTCGATAGCGATGAGATATGGTATCTAGAGACCGCCTCGGGGCACCGCTGGCTAGCTTGTCGCATCCCTGAGGAGCAGTACTTCGTCACGGGTAATCAGAGCCGCTTCCGCCAGTATGATCCCAAGGACAAGGAGCACTTTATGGCATCCAGCGACCTCATCGAGTTTGCCCAGGAGCATGGACTGTATGATCCGAAGGAGGGAGCCTTTGACTTTCACAAAGCTTACATCCGTGACGTGGAGCTAGACACGACGTACAACTATCCACGCGTCTGGGGACTCCAGCAGATGTTTACCCCTGCGATGAAGCAAGATGTGGCTGTCAACAACTTCCCCGTCTATGCTAAGGCTGAGAAGCCGATCACGATGGAGGCTATGCGCCACGCCTTCCGCTTTCACTACGACGGCACGGAGCATGACCCTTACCTCCACAGCAATCCGCACGAGGTGTACCGCCCTGTCTCTATCTTCCGTACTACGCAGACGCACATCCTACAGGTGCAGCCTAAGCTCCCTGTAGCTGTCGGACGCATCAACCACGTTTGTCTAGGTATGGCTGATCTAGGTCTCTTCGTACCGCTCTTCCAGGGTGTGACCTCTTACCCAGAGCCTTATACACGGGGTGGGGGAGAGTCTTCACAGGAGTCGGCTTACTGGACCTTCCGCAAGGTGCAGGTGCTCGGTATGACGAACTATAATAAGTATGCTCCGCTGATCAAGGCTCGCTACCACGCCTTCGAGATGGAGTGCGATGAGCGCATTGAGGAGATACAGCGTCGCTACTGTCACATGCTAGACAAGGGCATGACGCACGCTGCGCAGGATATGCTACAAGAAGCTTCGGACACTATCTTGTGGCATGCACTCGATGTGGCTGATGCTCTGATCGAGGAGCTCTTCACGCAGATGACCCGCGACATACAGGCCGAGTACCTCTTCCACGGAGCTTAGCCAGTAGAGTAAGGCCATTGCTTCTTACGGCAAATCTCTTCTAGAAGCAATACCTTATAACACAACAATAGAGCGATAACTTGGTTACCGCTCTATTGTTGTTTGTAGGCTACCTACAGATACGAAGATAGAGCGACACAAGTGCCACTCTACCCATCGTTTATTCACCTTAGAGCGGAAGACGGGGCTCAAACCCGCGACCCTCAGCTTGGAAGGCTGATGCTCTATCAACTGAGCTACTTCCGCATACTTAGCGACCTTATCTATAGCCTGACCATGGTTGGTAGACTGAGTCGCTTGAAGACGTAGACTGACGTAGACCTTATCGTGGGCAGTGATGGATTCGAACCACCGTAGGCTTGCGCCAGCTGAGTTACAGTCAGCCCCATTTGGCCACTCTGGTAACTGCCCGATTGCTGTTTCGATCTGTGTGGCCAAGGCACTTCTCACGCTTGAGAGAGATGAATGGCATCACAAACTGAGTGCAAATGTACGAACTATTTTGGAAACCCCCAAACTTTCGGGCAACTTTCTTTTCAAAAAGTGCGTACCAAGAGTGTGATAGTGCGTAGTAGATAGTGGATAGGGAGTCCCTTCCTCTAAGCTCTAATCAGCTCTAGTCGCTAGCGAGGACCCGCTACTCACTATCTACTACTCACCGCAACTATTTATTTGCCTTAGCGCGATCTATCTGACGCTTGAGCGCATCGATAGCCTCATCGATAGCCTCCTCAAAGGAAGCTGCTCCCTTCTCAGCGTAGTGATCATAGCCTGGCACTATGAGGCGGATGGCGGCTATCTTACCTTGGGTAGCGTTTGACTTGTCTAGTCGCAGCGTGACCTCAGCTTTGCTAATGGTGTCGTCAAAGCGTGCAAGGCGATCGATCTTCTTTTTTGCAAACTCTTGGAGTGCCTCACTGGCATCAAACTGTAGAGACTGGATGTGTACGTTAATCATAGGTGATACTTGATTTTGTGCTCTAGGGTGAGCGTGATACAATTGTTTGAGCTGCTCGAAGGAGGTGTGCGTGTATCGAGTGGTCGTATCTAGGTTGCTATGCCCTAGTAGCTCTTTGATGGAGGTGATCGGAGCTCCAGCATTGAGCATCTCAGTAGCAAAGGAGTGTCTCAGCGTGTGAGCTCCTCTGCGGGGCAAGCCTGGCACTACATCGAGTGCTTTGTGTACCACTTGATAGACGTCAGCTCCTGAGAGCGGTCTGCACTTCAAAGTAACAAAAAAATAACGAGACTGACCCACTTTTTGCTCCTTTAATGTGAGATAAGCCTTCATTTGCTCTTTTAGGGCCTCTCCAAAGGGTACGATACGCTCCTTGCGCCCCTTACCCACCACGCGTAGAGACATGGAGGCGAGGTCGACTTGCTGCGTCTCTAGGCTAGCCACCTCAGCACGGCGCAGGCCTGTCTGGTAGATAGTCTCTATGATGAGCCGATTGCGTACCGCGAGAAAGTCCTCGGGATCGGTCGAGATCGTCTCTAGTGCATCCTCTATCTGGGCCTGTGTGAGGAAGGAGGGGAGTGTGTGCTCTCGCTTGGGCCCTCGCAGATAGCGGGTCGGGTTGTCGTCGATGAGGCCTCGTAGCTGGAGATACTTGTAGAAGGACTTGACGGCGCTCAGATTCTTGTTGACCGTCGTGCTGGTCAGCTCGTTGTCCATCTGCTGCATGATCCAGTTGCGTACTAGATCTCGATCGGCATCACCAGGCTGCCACTCATCGCTGGCCAGCTCCAGGGCACACTCCATATAGGAGGTGATGGCGGGGCGGTAGGTGGTGAGCGTGAGCGGCGAGGCGTTTCGCTCCAGTCGCAGGTACTCCATAAAGGCCTCCAGCGTCTGCTGAAGTGCTTCGGTCAGCATGATGTTTGTGGTTGATACGTGATTCCGAGGAGCTTACAGAGCTGTGGGGCAAAGTCTCCAAGGTTAAACGGTCTGGAGCACAGCTCTTCTAGATAAGACTTAACTCTTGGATACTGGCGCTCCATAAGAGGCGATACGTAGGCTAAGAAAAGTACTTGTCCGATGCTCCCTTTAGGGATCTGATCTGATCGATATGGATGCCACTCGCCAAAGGCTCCAGACGTAGAAAGAAAGAGAATAACTGATGGGGTCTCGGCATAGTAATCAATTATCTCCTTAAAGATATAGTCTTCATAGGAGACTAAGTTGTAGTACTGAGCTAGGTTGTCCCTACTGTCGCCATCTAGCTCCGTGGGCGGGTCAATGGTGTTTCGATTAAAAGGGGTAAACTCCTCTGGTACTCTATACCAAATGTTGGTGGCACTCCCCACTAGATGTATTGTGGAGACGAGTGGACGCTCCTCTGCACGGTGTAAATGCTTTAGTACATCTCCATCGTAGGTGTGGCGCGCCGTCTTGGTCTCTAGCCCTGTCCGTAGATTGGTGTGGTAGGAGCGATCGCAGTCTAGGGCTAACTGAGGGGTTACGTCTAGCCCTATACCCACTCGAGGATAATTGCTCACCCAGTAGGAGTCATAGCCAGCTTCTCGTAGTATACCATAGATCGAGGGGTGTCTATCCCAACTCTCTGTAGACCCCTTAGGGCAAAGGCTAAAAGTCCAAGCCTTAGATAGTCCAAGATTATCAGAAGCCGCATAAGTACTATCCGAGCGAAGAATGGCTCCTGTGTCTATCAACTTATCTAAGAGTGGTGTGTTCTCATCTACTTGAGGGTCATAGCAATGCATCAATTGCGCGTAAAGTTCATCAACCCATACGATTACTACGTTGTGTGGCTCCTTTTGCAGAGCACTTGAGGAGACTGATCCTGCCTTAGGTCGTGCGATATGGTAGTTCAGACCACTCTGAGCTATCTGTCGCTGTGCCAAGCCTTGCGCCACACAGATTCGCTCCGCTGAGGTGAGTATCTCATAAATTGGATCATTATGGTTGTAGTGGCTTATCATGTTTGCGACATGAGAGATGCTCACAATTAGTAGGATAGCACCCACTGCCCATTGCACTCCACAATGGAAGCGTCTCGACTGGTTACTTAACTTGTGCAGCTCTCTAATAGCATAGGGGAGAGCGATTGAGAGGGTTAGAGCGAGTACCAGTAGGGCACACTCTGTAAGTAACGACAGCCAGTCTATATGCATAGAGGTTAAGAAGCCTTGTGCTTCCTCTGGATTAGTCGCCATCAAGGGCTCTATAATTACATCGTTGAACGGCATCTGGTAGGTCTCTACTAGAAACCAATCAGTGAGGTGCATCACCAGGAGTCCCCCTAAGAGGACTCCTATCCAGATCCTTCTAGCCACTCGCCATGGTATGAATGCCGTGAGTAGCCAGCCTGTGAGAGCTATGCCCAGCATATTACATAGCATTCGCCAGTTTTCTAG
>URKO01000054.1 GCA_900548415.1 uncultured Porphyromonas sp. | reverse complement strand
GGAAATCAGTTTTCCTCGACACGGCGCCGTTTCGATATGTAGTCTGCTCTAAATTATTGTAATGAACTAGCGTTGGATTTGCCCGACCTTGGAGCTCTCGAAATGTTGGGACAAATGGTGGTTGCTAGAGATGCGCTTGGCGAGCTCTTGTACGGGTGACGAGCTTTTGACGGGAGGAAAACGAGCAGTCCCAGTTACTCAGCCGGTAGGACGGCACCTCCTGAGTCTAGCACATAGGTGAGGTGGTATGGTGCTGTCGTGATGCTACGAAGGCGGTAGCCCGTGAGGAGGGTGGGGCGGTCATCCCCTTCGTCGGCATAGATGGTGTAACGGGTGATCGAGTCGCTCCCTTTGTCACTACTCCGGCTAGCAGAGACGGAGTAGTCGGGTGGCGAGACAATGTAGTTGGTTGCTAGGTGTCGCTGGACCGTTGGTGGGTAGGCTTTGTAGGCAGCCTCCTTGAGTCCCCACACCGTGTAGAGCCATTCGCGAACGGCTTGAGACTCCTCGGCTGTGAGCAGGTGATGATAGTGAGCTAGCTCAGCGGGAGACATAAACCTCGGAGCTATCTGTGGCAACTTATCACTGGCGATCTGTAGATCTACACCGATACCGTGCTGCCCCTCGCAGAGGACGAGGGCAACGTAGCTACCGCTGTGGGATAGGGAGATACTATAATCACGGTCAGGCGCATCAAGGCGGGGAGCACCCGTGGGGAGGTGCGTCAATCGCCAGGAAGTCTTTCTCGGGGCGATCTCGTCGAGGAGCTGCTGCGTCAGCGAGCGGTAGTTAGATAGGCTGGGGACGATGTCAGAGGGTAGCTCTGCGACGTAGAGTGTCCCTCCTAACGGGAGGTCTAGCTGTGAGTAAGTCACGCCTGAAGCTCTGTAGGACTATCGCCCTGCGTCTCGTCCTGCTCTTTGGGATGCAGACGCATCTTGAGCTGCATGATACGGTGGCGGTCCATGCGCGTTACGGTGAAGTCAATGTCTGAGATCGTTATCTGCTGACCCACCTGAGGAATCTCTTGGAGCACCTCTAGGTACAAGCCCCCAACCGTATCAACCTCCTCGTAGTGTGGTGCAAAGTACTCAGGCTCTACATCTAGCAACTTGCAGAGATCGATCAGCGACATACCGCCATCGATCAGATAGACTCCCTCGGCAAGCCGTACGTAAGGCGGATCCTCATCATCGTATTCGTCGACGATCTCACCGACGATCTCCTCGAGGATGTCCTCGAGCGTGATCAGTCCTGAGGTTCCGCCAAACTCGTCGATCACGATCGCCATGTGGATACGCTCCTGCTGCAACTCCTCCAGCAGGGTGTCGATCTTCTTATTCTCAGGTACGAAGTAAGCTTGCCGGATGATCTTTTGCCAGGGGAAAGTGTCCTCCTCGTGCATGTGAGGGAGGAGGTCCTTCACATAAAGCACCCCTCGGATTGTGTCCTGCGACCCATCATAGACAGGAAGTCGTGAGTAGCCCGTGTCGACCGCATAGTTCAGCGTCTGATGGTAAGCCCAGTGGTAGTTGACGCCAACCATATCGACACGCGGCACCATGATCTCGTCGGCCGTCTTGTGGTAAAACTTGACAATCTCATGGATCATCTCCGTCTCCTTATTGTCCCCCTCGGTAGTCAGAGCGACGGCCTCTGAGAGATCATCGACAGAGAGCTCGTGCCCCTTCTTTGCATTAGAGCCGAGGAGCTTAGAGGTCTTGATCAAGCCCTTGGAGCACCAAGCGATCCCTTTGTAAAGGGCAGACACGGCTGGACCCGTCATCCGTATGAAGGAGAGTGGGTGACGCTGAGCGTAGATCTTAGGGATGATCTCGCCAAAGAGTAAGAGCAGGAAGGTGATGAGGACCGTCTGAATGATGAAGCCGGCAGCACGATTGGCCGAGAAGTCCCAATGCTCCCCCACGAACCACGCACAGAGGATCGTGATCGCCACGTTGACCGCATTATTGCCGATCAGGATGGTCGCTAGCAGTTGCTCCGAGTGTGATAGAAGTCGCAGTAGGCGTGGATCGTTCGGGTGCTCCAGCTCTTTGATCTGCTGCACCTCTTGCGGGGTGAGCGAAAAGAAAGCCACCTCATTGCTCGACATAAAGGCGGAGCAAAGCAGTAAGAAGAGGATGATCAGGAGCGGTATAGCATCTATCCAAACGATTGGATTGCTGTACACAATTCCCCCGAAAAGGCTTAATAAGAAGGCATCACCCATTGCTGCTACTGTTGTGACTTATGCTGTTGCTGATCTAGCTGGTGGCGTCGCTAGGGTCAGATTGCGATACTGGCTGCTCGGCTGTGGAGCGAGCAGAGGCACCCTCCTGACTACCGCCCTGCTTGGGACGATCTACAAAGGTGACCTTGTCCGCCCAAATCTCTGTACGAGCCTGTGCTTGTCCCTGACGATCTGTGTAGTTGTTGTAGCGTATCTCGCCCTCCACGAGAAGATGCGACCCCTTGCGCACCCATCGCTCGACAAACTGCGCCAGCGTGCCGAAGATCACCACCGTGTGCCACTCTGTACGCTCTGGTATCTGCGTGCCATCACGCTTCGTGTAGCCCGATACAGAGGTCGCAAGGCGTAGCGTAGCCTGGCAGCTACCCCGACGCGAATAGTGTACGTTGGGATCAGCGCCTACGAAGCCTATTAGGATCGCCTTGTTGTAGTACATAGACTGAGCGGATAGGGTGACTAGGGGGAACCTTATATACGAACGCGAGAGACTTGTCTTACGTGTGAGCAAGGCAAGCCCTCGACGATAGCCTTGGGGCTGTATAGTAGGTCAGGAGTCCGTGCCAAGTTAGGCACTTGGAGAGGTTACTCCTTGATAGTGGTAATCCGCTTGTTTAGGAAGATGTGTAGGAGAAATCCAGCAATCATCACGACACAGCCGATGAGATTGAACATATTCCCCCCCTTATCGAGTAGAGCGGGGATAATGAGTACGAGAGCCCCAATGAGGACTACCAGACTACCTATGGGATTGAATCCTTTCATATACTTATGATTACTATCTAAGGTGATACTTGACAACGGAGGGTAGGAGAAGTCACCCCCATAGGGAATGACACACCCTCGTACCGCAAAGGTAATACAAAATCAAGAGATAGCACAACTTACGACCATCTCACGACAACTCTCCGACAGCTCCGATCCCTAATCTCTAACCTCTAACCTCTAACTTCTCAGTTTTCCCTATATTTGTCAGAGAAAGAATAAAGCTTCCCTGCACATCTGCTGCGCAGGGAGCCACTAAGCAACTGATATGATGGACAAACAACGCAAACGACTCATACCTCACGTGACTAACGAAACGAACCAGCTCCGCAAGGTCGTACTCGGGCTGCCTCATGCGCTCGGTACGCCACCGACACTTGAGGAGACCTACGACGCTAAGAGCTACCAAGCGGTGCTACGGGGCGACTACCCCACGGAGCAGGCGGTGGTACGTGAGATGGAGGGCTTCCTCGCTATCCTGCAACGTCACGGTGTAGAGGTGTATCGTCCTGAGCCGATAGAAGGGTGCAATCAGATCTTCGCGCGAGATGTCTCCTTCGTAATCGACGAAAACCTCTTTGTGGCACACATGATCCCCGATAGGAGACGAGAGGTAGATGCGTTTGCATCGATCTACGATCTCTTCGAGCCGAGTAGCGTGCTACATCTGCCCGCCGAGGTACGTGTCGAGGGGGGTGACGTGATCCTCTATGATGACATCCTCTTCGTGGGCTGTTGCGAGCCAGGAGCTTTTGGGCAGTTCAAGACTACGAGGACCAATGATCGCGCGGTGGACTTCTTCCGTGAGTTCTTCCCGCACAAGCGCATCGTACCCGTACCACTATACAAGCATGACCAGGATCCTCTGCGTGGTGTGCTACACCTAGACTGCGCCTTCCAGCCCGTGGGGCGTGGCTTCGCCGTCTTTTATCCCGAGGGAGTCGCTTCCAGAGAGGCTCGCGGGATCATTGGCGAGGTCTTTGGCCAGGACAAGCTACTGACCATCACCGCTGAGGAGGCTGTCGAGATGCATACGAACTTCTTCTCCCTCTCTCCCGAAGTGGTCTGTGTCGAGGCGGGTGCCGAGCGTCTGCAGCGTTACCTTCGTGAGGTGGCTGGCATGACCGTCGAGGAGGTACCTTATAGTGAGATCTCTAAGCAGGGTGGCTTGCTGCGTTGCTCCACATGTCCTCTAGAGCGAGCATGATAGATGGCAAAGGTTAAGACTATATATAAGTGTAGTGCCTGTGGTGCTACCTACAGTCGCTGGCAAGGCCAGTGCAACGAGTGCCAAGAGTGGAACACGATCGAGGAGGAGCTGGCGCAACCAGAGACGACCTCGGGACGCTCGACGCCAGCGCAGGAGATACAGCGCAAGCTCAAGCAGATCCACGAGGGTGCTACGTGGGACGGGCTCCACTCGGAGGAGGTGCGTCCCATACAACTGATTGAGGGAAGCGAGGAGAGTCGGGTAGACCTGCATGACGAGGAGCTAAACCGCCTTCTCGGTGGCGGCCTGGTGCAAGGCTCCTTCACCTTGCTGGGTGGCGAGCCGGGTATTGGTAAGTCTACGTTGATCTTTCAGACCGTGCTGCGCTGCCCAGAGCTCAAGACGCTCTACGTATCGGGCGAGGAGAGTGCTCAGCAGCTCAAGTTGCGTGCCGACCGCATCGGCATACACTCGGAGCAGTGCCTCATCTACTGCGACACCGACCTAGACAACATACTCCTGAAGGCACTGCAGATAGCACCCGACCTGCTGGTCATCGACAGTATTCAGACGGTTACGACTGCACGCTCGGATTCTTCGCCTGGCTCCATCAGTCAGATTAAGGAGTGCGCTAACCTGCTCCTGCACTTTGCCAAGAGCAGTGGCATCCCTGTGATTGTCATTGGGCATATCAACAAAGAGGGCTCCATAGCGGGCCCGAAGATCTTGGAGCATACGGTGGACACGGTCTTGCAGTTTGAGGGCGACAAGCAGCATCTCTACCGCATCCTGCGTAGCCACAAGAACCGCTTTGGCTCTACCGACGACCTCGGCATCTACGAGATGAATAGCTCGGGACTGGTCGCCGTGAGCAATCCCTCGGAGCATCTCATCTCGGGCAATACGGAGGGACTCAGTGGGGTCGTCGTCGCCTGCGCCGTGGAGGGTATCCGCCCGATCATGATCGAGACGCAAGCTTTGGTTAGTTCGGCTATTTACAATAACCCGCAGCGGTCCACTACGGGCTTTGACCTGAGACGACTCAACATGCTGTTGGCCGTTTTGGAGAAGCGGGCCGGCTTCAAGCTCATACAGAAAGACGTTTTCCTCAATATCACGGGCGGTATCAAGATCAACGATACCGCTGTGGATCTAGCGGTGCTCTGTGCCGTACTCTCCTCCAATCTGGACATAGCCGTGCCCTCGAAGACCTGCATGACGGGTGAGGTGGGACTGGCGGGCGAGATACGTGCCGTGAGTCGCATAGAGCGACGCATAGCGGAGGCGCACCGTCTGGGCTTCACGCGGATACTGATCCCCAAGGCGAATGCTAAGAGCCTGCAACAGCGAAACTACGACATAGAGATCGTGCCGTGTGATCGGGTGGATCACGCCTTCAGGACACTTTTCTCACAAAGACAATAGATACACTATATATAATAATGAGTAGGATGAACTGGGATCAGCTGATCTCTAACCGACGCTTTGGGGCGCCAGAGCCTGTGAGAGCTGGCGCACTAGGTGGGGGCATGGAGATGCGCACGGAGTTTGACCGGGACTACGATCGTCTGATCTTCTCGGCACCATTTCGCAGACTACAAAACAAAGCGCAGATCTTCCCCCTGCCGAAGAGTATCTTCGTGCACAACCGCCTGACGCATAGTCTAGAGGTGAGCTGCGTGGGGCGTAGTCTGGGCAACTATATAGCGAGCCGCCTGACGGATAACCAGGATACGCCTCATCGGGGGAGCATCGCTACGGTCGTCTCGGCGGCCTGTCTGGCACACGATATGGGCAATCCTCCCTTCGGGCACAGTGGCGAGCGGGCGATACGGGCCTACTTCACCGAGGGCAACGGTCGCCAATGGTATGATGCCGTAGTAGGGGAGGGGCACTCGTGGGAGGACTTCGCTTATTTCGAGGGTAATGCCAATGGCTTTCGCCTGCTGACCCATCAGTTTGAGGGGCGCCGCCCTGGGGGCTTTGCTTTAACCTACACCACACTGGCAGCTATTGTCAAGTACCCCTGGTCGTCGGCTAGGGCGCCTGAGAGCGGAAAGTTCGGCTATTTCCAGTCGGAGCAGGCAGCCTACCTCGATGTGGCGAACTACCTAGGCATCCTGCCCGTAGATCCCGCCACGGGGCACTACGTGCGTCACCCGCTGGTCTACCTCGTGGAGGCCGCCGACGATATATGCTATCAGGTGATGGATGTGGAGGATGCTTACAAGTTGCGCATCCTGAGCTACGAACGTACGGTGGATCTGCTCCTGCGCTACTTCCCCGCAGATGGTCGCGATCATGCGCTGGCCACGCTGGAGACTATCGGCGACCGCAATGAGCGGATCGCTTACCTGAGAGCTAAGGCGATCAATATCCTTGTGGAGGCGTGTGCCGAGGTTTTCATAGAGCATGAGGAGGAGATACTGCGGGGCGCTTTTGCTGGGACGCTGGTTAGCCGAATGCCTGAGAGGCTCTATGCGGCTTACCGAGCCAATAGCGCAGTGGCGCAGAGTGAGATCTACACGGCGCAGGCGGTGATAGACGTAGAGCTGGCGGGGCATCGGATCTTCTCAGAGTTGATCGACAAACTGATGCACTCGCTCCTACACCCGGACGATGCTTACAGCCGTACGCTCCTCTCGCTGGTGAGTAGTCAGTACAACCTGCACGAGGAGTCGATCTACGGCAAGCTCCAGTGCACGCTCGACTACATCTCTGGCATGACCGACCCCTACGCGCTAGACCTCTACCGACGCATCACCGGCATGAGCCTCCCAGCGATCTAAGAAATTAGAGATTAGAAGTTAGAAGTTAGAAGTTAGAGGTTAGAGGTTAGAGATTAGAAGTTAGAGGTTAGAAGTTAGAGATTAGAGTTCCGATAGCTCTGATGACTCCGATAGCTCCGATGGCTCCGATC
>URKO01000053.1 GCA_900548415.1 uncultured Porphyromonas sp. | reverse complement strand
TCCAAAACTTTTCCAGTCTTGGAACTAAAAAGTTCCAGCGGAGGAACTAAAAAGTTCCAAGGGAGGAACTAAAGAGTTCCAAGGGAGGAACTAAAGAGTTCCAAGGGAGGAACTAGAACTTTCCAAGGGTGGAAAATAAGTTTTCCAACGGAGGAAAAGTTTCTTTCCGAGGGAGGAAAAGTTTCTTTCCAACGGAGGAAAGCGAAAGCTCTCCCCAGCAACCCGCCAGAACTCGGCCAACTCCGATCATCAGACAGCCGTAGCGCACGCAAATCATTTAGACAAGACAATCCTATGCTTACACTTCGTCATATCTTTCCCTTAGCCCTACTGGTCGCGGGGAGCTTTACCCTAGCAGCGCAGCAGAGCTGGACGCTGCAGCAGTGCATCGACCACGCCGTCGCTCACAGCATCACGGTCGAGGAGGCGCGCCTACGCTTGGCCGGGAGTGAGCAGCAGCTCTCCACCACGCAGCACAGTTGCCTGCCCTCGCTTTCGGCGAGTGCTAGCCAGAGCGTCAGCCTCGGACGTAGTGCCGACAAGACGGGCGTCATCGGCGATCAGTCCTCGAGCAGCACCTCCTTTGGGGCAAATCTCTCGTGGGACGTTTTCTCTGGTATGGCTCGTCCTAAGGCAACGGAGATAGCGCGTCTCAATCTAGACGCTGCGACCGCTGGGCTCTCCTATGCCAAAGAGCAGATCGGACTGCAGGTGGCTGAGGGGTACTACAACTTGCTCTTCCGCCAAGAGCTAATCCACGTGGCCGATGAACAGCTTAAGCTAACCCGTGAGACGCTCACGAAGACGGCGGCACTGGTCCGTGCGGGCAAGTGGTCTCGTGACAAGCTTGCTGAGGTGGAGGCGCAACTCGCTAAGGACAGCGTCAACTACCTCCGCGCTTGCAGCGATACGGAGCTGGCGCGTCATCAGCTGGCGCTCATCATCGAGTTGCCTGACTATACGGCGCTACAGATCACCTTGCCCGATGTCAAGAGCCTCAGCGCTACGCCCGCTCCCGAGCTGGCGCTGGCTGACGATGCGCTCCTCGAGCAAGCGCGCTCGATGCGTCCCGAGATGGAGCAGGCAAGGCTACAGCTACAAGTGGCGGAGCGACAGATCGGACTGGAGCAGACGGGCTACATACCGAAGGTCTCCTTTGGCGCAGGCTACAACACGGGCTATTACTACATCCTGAATAAGGAGTTACGGCAGTATAACCAGCCTTTTGGGGATCAGATGCGCAACAACGGACGCTACTTCGTTGGACTTTCGCTCTCTGTGCCCATCTTTGATGCGATGCGCACGGCAGACAATGTGGCGCAGGCTCGTCTCCGCTACTCCGATCAGCAGATCGCTCTGCGCAAGGTGGACAAAGAGCTCACGCAGCAGCTCTACACGGCTCAGATCAACGCCCGTGCCGCTTACAGTCAGATAGCAGCTGCCCAGCGGGCGACTGAGTCGGCCGAGACGGCGCTACACTATGCGCAAATCAGCTACGAGGCGGGACGTGCCTCTTCGTACGAACTGGCCGAGGCGCAAAACCGTCACTTCGTCGCTCAGAGCGAGGAGCTCCGCGCTCGCTACGACTACCTCTACCGTGTGCTCGTACTGCACAGCTACATCTCTCCCGCAGAGGAGACTAAGTAATGTCTTCACAACACCACGAGTAATGGTTCCCGAACAGCGAGACGAGTAACCCTTTGTAGGGACGCACGGTCGTGCGTCCGTCCCCGTTAAAACCACGATGCTGTAACCTTTGACACAACGGACGCACGACCGTGCGTCCCTACAAAGGGTTACTCGTCTCCTCCATATCGCTACACAACATATAGAATAAGCTCCCTAAACTTCGCAACAGTTATGTATTCAAACACAGATACCCACCTCACCGCAGAGCCTCTCGTGCAGGCTCAGGAGGTATGCTTCTCTTATGGCCGGCACCCGCTCTTTAGGGGTGTAAGCTTTACCCTGCCCGCAGGCTCTATCACAGGGCTCCTAGGCAAAAATGGCGAGGGCAAGACGACCCTCCTCAAGCTTATCTCAGGACTGCTCCTAGCTAAGGGCGGTTCGCTCACCGTACTCGGACACACCAGCAGAAAGCGCTCGGTGCCACTCCTCCGAGAGCTCTACTACCTCCCCGAGGAGGTGCAGCTACCCGCCACCTCTGCCGTCCAGTACCTCGACGGCGCGGGGCAGTTTTACCCAAACTATGATGCCACGCTGGCTCGTCAACTGCTAAAAGACTTTGACGTACCACCCACCAACAATCTGCGCCGCCTCTCGATGGGACAGAAGAAGAAGGTGGCACTCGTGCTGGCGCTCTCTCTGCGGGTGCCGTTGCTACTCCTCGACGAACCGACCAATGGTCTGGACATACCGTCGAAGAGCAAGTTTCGCCAGCTCCTCGTGCAGCACATATCTGACGAACAGACCGTGCTGATCAGCACCCACCAGGTGCGTGACCTAGAGCAAATGATAGATCGTCTGGTCGTGCTACACCAAAATCAGATCATCTGCAACGAGACGATTGCTCGCCTTGAGAGTGTCTTCTACTGCGGCACCGCTGCCGAGGCACCTCACGTAGTACCGATCTATAGCGAGCCCTCCGTATGGGGAGAGGTCGTAATGACGCCCCGCACGGCAGAGATGACCGAGACGGGAGGCTTCTCGATGGAGCTCTTCTTCAACGCTCTGATGTACAACACCCAAGCGGTGCTACAGCACTTATCCCAACCCGCAAACGATACACTCACCCCACAATCTCCTCTCTCACTATGAACCAATCTGCTAATCTTACGACCGCTGCGCCTAAGACGGGTGACAGCTCCTTTAGCTTCAAGCGTCTCGGCCAGCTCCTGCGACTGGACTTCGCCTTTCACCATAGACAGTGGCTACAGATCCTGATCGGCGGCTTCCTCGCAGCCTCTATACCTGTGGTCGTGTCGGTACTGAGCGACTTACTCTTTGATATGGCGTGGAGGGCGGATGACTTTCGAGCTGTTTACATAGCCTGCCTATACTGTAGCTTTCTGGCGGTCTCTCTCGGGGTGATGATCAGCTACAACCAGCGTGTCAATGCCCTGCTCTCACCGCTCTACCTACAGATACCTGCTTCGGCTACGGAGAAGTATATCTCGCTCCTCCTCCTGACGCTGGTACTGCACATCATCACACCGCTCCTAGGAGCGATCGCCTGGACTGTCTACATGCTTATACAGGCACTGCTGGATGAAGGTCAAGTACTCGAATTCTACTCACAGATCCTCACAGATCCGATAGGCTATGGCAACAAATGGCAACAATATGCCTGGGCTGTCAGTATGATGATCGCTGGGCAGCTAGCGAGCTATGCCACCTACCTCTATTGTATCATCTCGGCGCGCAAACCCCTACGTGCAGTCCTGCGCTTTATGGGCATCGGCTTTGTTATTTTCATCGTCTCGATGATTGGCGTTGGTACGCTGATGCATTTACTAGACATTGGTAATATAGATGCAGATGATACAGAGAATTATCTCGTCTTCTACTTGGGCAATGGCGATGAACTCAGCATCTCGCTCCTTGCCATGAGTATACCAGTCTACCTCTACGCCTTTGCGATGATCTGGCTCGGCCTGCGCTCGCTACGACGCAAGCAGGTCACGGCGTAACCTCTCTAACCTAATGATCATGATCACACCACGTTTTAATCCGCAAGTAGTCATCTACGCTCAGATAGAGCAGCGCATCAAGGAGAAGATCCTCTCGGGCGAGTACCCCGCAGGGACGCAGATCCCGAGCGTGCGCCAGCTAGCTGCCGAGCTGGAGACCAATGCCAATACGATCTTTAGAGCTTATGAGAACCTGCAAAACGAGGGACTCATCTATCCGAAGAAAGGGCTCGGTCTCTATGTCTCCGAAACGGCCGAGATGCTCCTACGTGACGAGGCTTATCGCGTGCTAACCGAGGAGGAGCTCCCCGAGCTCTTTGCACAGCTCAAGGTGCTTAACATGGACATCCTAGAGGTGGTCAGACGGCACGCCGACTGGGTCAAGCAGCAGGGAGACCCTGACGCTTAGCGCGCTACCGCACTAATCCGCAATCACCACTTTTTCAAAAACAGCGTTAGTTAAAACAAGAGACTGCTACTCCTAGGAGCGGCAGTCTCTTCTTATTATTACTGGCGAAAGGCTGAGAGCCTTTGCCACCGTATGGTTGCTAACTAGAGCGTGTCGATCAGATCGCTGAGCGTCTTCTTGGCATCGCCGATGAGTAGCGTCACGCCCTCGCCACGGCTGTAGAGCGGGTTCTCGACACCAGCGTAGCCAGGCTTGAGATCGTAGTTGCAGATGATGACCTGCTTGGCTTGATCTACGTTGAGGACGGGCATACCATAGATAGGCGTCCCCTCGGCATTGCGAGCGGCGGGGTTGAGCACGTCGTTAGCACCGATGACGATGACTGCGTCGGTATCGGCAAACTGATCGTTGATCGCCTCCATCTCGTAGAGACTATCGTAGTCCACATTAGCCTCAGCGAGGAGTACGTTCATGTGTCCTGGCATACGACCAGCCACAGGGTGGATGGCGTACTTAACATCAGCACCGCCCTTGGCGAGTTTGTCGGCTAGTTGCTTGACCTCTTGCTGCGCTTGCGCTAGTGCCATACCGTAGCCCGGCACGATGATGACGCTCTTAGCGTTGTGCAGTACCTCCGTAGCGGACTGGAGTGGCGTTGCGCTGCTGGTAGCTGAAGAAGTGGACGAAGCGGCAGAAGCTGTGGGGGTACTCTCCGCATGATCCAATCGATCCATCAGGTTGGAGAGCGTTGCCTTAGCATCGCCTAGGCAGAGCGCTACGCCCTCGCCACGGCTGTAGAGCGGGTTCTCGACACCCGCGTAACCAGGTTTGAGATCGAAGTTGCAGATGATGACCTGCTTGGCTTGATCTACGTTGAGGACTGGCATACCATAGATAGGCGTTCCCTCGGCATTGCGAGCAGCGGGGTTGAGCACGTCGTTGGCTCCGATGACGATGACTGCATCGGTATTGGCAAACTGATCGTTGATCGCCTCCATCTCGTAGAGACTATCGTAGTCCACATTAGCCTCAGCAAGGAGTACGTTCATGTGTCCCGGCATACGACCAGCCACAGGGTGGATCGCATACTTAACATCAGCGCCACCCTTAGCGAGCTTATCGGCCAACTGCTTGACCTCCTGCTGCGCTTGCGCTAGCGCCATACCGTAGCCTGGCACGATGATTACGCGCTTAGCACCACGGAGCATACCTGCTGCCTGTGAGATAGGATCGCTAGCGGAGCTGCTGCTAGCGGGCTGTGCGGTCGCTGCTGAGCTCTCTAGACCAGAGAGGATCTGATCGATCGTTGCCTTAGCATCACCTAGGCAGAGCGCTACGCCCTCGCCACGGCTGTAGAGCGGGTTCTCGACCCCTGCATAACCAGGCTTGAGATCGAAGTTGCAGATGATCACCTGCTTGGCTTGATCTACGTTGAGAACTGGCATACCATAGATAGGCGTCCCCTCGGCATTACGAGCAGCGGGGTTGAGTACGTCGTTAGCACCGATGACGATGACTGCGTCGGTATTGGCAAATTGATCGTTGATCGCCTCCATCTCGTAGAGACTATCGTAGTCCACATTAGCCTCGGCAAGGAGTACGTTCATGTGTCCCGGCATACGACCAGCCACTGGGTGGATCGCATACTTGACATCGGCACCGCCTCGAGCGAGCTTGTCGGCCAACTGCTTGACCTCCTGCTGTGCTTGCGCTAGTGCCATACCGTAGCCTGGCACGATGATGACACGCTTAGCACCACGGAGCATCGCAACAGCCTGATCGATAGGAGAGCTCTCCTGCTTAGGCTGAGGTGCTGCGGGAGCTTTGGGGGCTGGTGCGTCAGGCTTGGCGGGAGCTGTTGCCTTGGCGGGAGCTTTTGCCTTGCCGTGAGGGATGAGGATGTTGACGAGCGAGCGGTTCATCGCACGGCACATGATCTGCGTGAGGAGGAGTCCCGAAGCACCAACGACACCACCGACAGCGACGAGGAAGATGTCGCCAATGGCCATACCGGCGATAGCACCAGCCACACCGCTCAGAGAGTTGAGCAAGCTGATGGTGATAGGCATATCAGCACCGCCCACACGTATGGAGAAGTAAAGCCCGAAGAGCGCACTGAAGAGCATCGTGCCGATCATGGCGTAGATGAGAGCCGAGGGAACAACGTAGTTGAGCGTGCCGATGAGTAGGAAGCAGACGGCGACAACGAGCGTGAGTGAGGTCGCTACGTTGTGAAAAGGCCATACGACTGACTTCTGTGGCAGGACTCTATGTAGCTTGCCCGCTGCGACGAGACTCCCGACGAGCGTGAGCATACCGATGATGATAGCGAGGAATGCGGTGACCAGCGTGAAGTAGACATTGCTCTCTGTAAGCTGGAAGAGTGTCAAAGCACCGACGAGCGCCGAGGCGCCACCGCCGATACCATTGAGCAGAGCCACCATCTGGGGCATCTGGATCATCTTGACTCGTGTGTAGAGTAGGACGCCGATGACACCACCGATGAGGATGCCCCCGATGAGCCAGGGGAAGGTGACGACCTGTAGTTTGAGTAGCGTGACGATGACGCCTAGCCCCATGGCGGTAGCACTGAGTGCGTTGCCACGAGCAGCGGTTTTGACCTTGCTCATCATAGCGATGCCTACGAGCACGAGGATGCTGAGGATCGCGCAGATGACGTAGTAGACTGGATTAGAGATCTCTATGAGTGTATTCATGCCTTGCCTCCTTTCTTGTTTTTGGTAAACATACGGAGCATGCGGTTGGTCACGCCAAAGCCCCCGACGACATTAATCGTGGCGAGGATGACGGCTATAACCCCAAATATTTGCTGGAAGAGGCTACCGTCTGGAGCTATGATAGCTGTGGCAGTGGCTGCGAGCGCTCCCGTGATGGTGACGCCGCTCAGGGCGTTCATCCCCGACATGAGGGGGGTGTGCAACAAGCTAGGCACATTGCTGATGAGCTTGTAGCCGACGAAGGTCGCCACAAGGAAGATGGCGACGAGGATCAGTGGGTTCATTGAGAGATGAGAGATTAGAAATTAGAGATGAGAGGTTAGAGTTTTAGAAATTAGAGGTTAGAAGTCAGAGTATGACCCATTAGAATCATATCCT
>URKO01000052.1 GCA_900548415.1 uncultured Porphyromonas sp. | reverse complement strand
ACGGAGAGCTGATAGGCCGTCCAGATGAAGAGCAAGATCCCAACGGTGGCGAGGATCTTAGCGAGGAGTCCGATAAAAGGCGAGAGCTGGTTGTAGTAGATCTCAGAGCGAAAGCGCACCGCCGAGGGACAGCTCTCACCGCCCTCCTTGAGCTGGTACTGACGGAGCTTGACGAGGAAGTCTTGCGCCTCGTCCCACTGCTGCATGACGACCAGTTCGCTGAGGTAGTTAAAGCTCTTGCGTACGAAGGTCCACTGATCTAGCGGCATCTCTGCGGGTAGATCGGTAGAGGCTGGATGGTACCACGCGATACTCCCATGGCTCTGTACGGGGAAGATCGCAAGCGACTCCCCTAGCCCTAAGCTCTGTATCACCTGACACTTCTCGTGTGCCTCAAAGAGGGCCTTGCGTCCGGGCTGGTCGGGGTGCTGTATGTAGTTATCCAGCAGAGCCTCCAGGCGATAGTTGCCCTGTGGATCAAAGAACTGTAAGTAGCTCACCCGCTGCCCCTCATAGCACTCGAGCAGCTTGCGTATGCTCCGATCTTTGATCCGTATCATCGGCTCATCGACCCAACTGTCGTAGTAAAAGATCCAGCCCGCCAAGACCTGCTCGGCAGAATAGCCTCGGTAGCTACTGCGTCCATAGAGCTTCTCGGTAAACTCCTGCGCGTAGGTCTCTAGGGGACAGACTCGATTGTTGTACAGGATATGCAACTCGCCCAAGCTTTTCGCCACACTGGCGGGGATCGTCTTGGGGAGTGGTGTCGCAGGAGTTTTTGCCTCTGCCGAGAGCGTACCACCAGCGAGGAGTATCAGGAGCATCGCCACGGGAGAGACGAGAGCCTGCTTGAGGAGCTGTCTCACCTTACGACGGCGCGCGTACATGCCCCCTACGAGGCTGATCGCTAGGAGCGCATAGCCTAGGTAAGTGATGGCAATGCCCCACGGATCGTAAGCGATGGAGAGGATCGAGGAGGTCGTCTCTGGGTCGTAGCCTGACTGATAGAAGCGATAGAAGCGGTAGCGGAAGATGCGATTCATCGAGACAGCACCACGAAGGCTCTTCGATCGCTCTTGGTCCTGAATGAGGAGATTGCTCTGGTAGTCTAGCGGGAATTGAGTCCCTGTGTAGTAGGTCAGATCAAAGCGCTCCAAAGCGACCTCAAAGGGGAGGGTCAGTGTCTCTCCCTGCTCGCTCTGATAGCGATCCGTAGGGCTGGCACCCTCCTGGAGCTTGATCCGTCCATGTATGGCAGTCCAGCTAGTCACGCCAGCACCCAGCAAGATGACCAGCAGTGAGACGTGGATCATCCAGATCCAGAAGCGTCTGTAGAGCTTAGCCCGTAAGATATAAAGTAGTCCAGCACAGGAGAGTAGCACCCACAAGATGGTAAAGAGCGGGGAACCATACCAATGCTCCTGCACGAAGGGCGTACCGTAAAGCTTTTCAACCACAGTGGCTGCCGCGAGGACAGCCACCGTGATGAGTAGTAGTATGAAGGGGAGCTTGCGCCACACCATATTTATATAGTATCTAGTGTGTGAAGCTATACAGCATTGATAAACTTGACAACCGCCTCACGATCCTGGCGATTGAGCTTGCGAAACTTCTCTACCGTAAAGCGAGCATCACTATTCTTAGCTCCATGCCACATGATCGCCTCGATCACATTGCGTGCACGGCAGTCGTGCAGACGATCCTGGTGACCCGAAGCCTTCTGGCTCAGACCACGTCCCCAGAGCGGTGTGGTACGGCACCAACCTGTGCGGATATCGTTTTGCATGTGGAGCTTATGCTGGATCATATCAGTATAAGGCCAGATCTTTTGCTTGGGGTAGCGAGGCATAGCCTTCTTGCCGCCCTCGGTCAGGTCATACACATCCACAACGACATCATCGCCCGTAGTCCAAGAGGGACGGTGGCACGTGGCACAGCCTATCTCGGTGAAGAGCTGCTTACCACGCTGCACATCGGGGGAGTCTATGTCTCTCGCAGCTGGCACCGCAAGACCACGTATCCACACCATCAGATCGTAGCAAGCCTGTGCGTCCATCTCGACGGGCAGGTCTGTAGCTGTAAAGAAGTCGTAGATATCCTTCTCCACATTGCCTGACTTCTTGCGCTCTGGGAAGTATTTGTAGAACTGTGCCTGCACCTCGGGGTCTTTGCTCGCTGTCCGTGCATAAGCCTCAGGTATGTAGAACTTACGAAACATCGGCGTGATGATGTTGGTTACCTCCCATAGGCTCACATTGGCAGAGAGCTTGGTAAAGTCACACGCATAGTCAAAGCGCATCGGGTGCCCTGCCTCGTCTACCCCCGTGGGGGCGAAGTCGTTGCCTGCCCAAATGGCTGGATTAAGCGGTGTGTGCGGAGCCTCCTTGATATACTGCTGACGTATATCCTCATCGCTGATCGCATCGAGTAGACCCGTGCCGTAGATGCCGATGGTAGACTCAAGCGTGACGACCGCCTGATCTATTGGATAGGGCTTACCATTCACCTCCAAAGGGGAGTAGAGCGCCTCTGCGGGCAGGCGTACCTCAGGATAGATGAGGTCGTAGGTCTCGCCATCGTCAAACTTATTGCCCCACTCGTCCGTGTAGGGGAGCCAGTCGATGGTCATCTTCTTTTCGTCGATCATCGGCTTGAAGGGAGGTAGTGCAGCTGTCATAGGCACTAAGCCGAGCGAAGTAGCTATATTACCCTCTTTGTCCGTAACGATGATGAGGCAACCATTGCCCATCTGCTCACTATTGTAGCGTGTGACGCGCCTACCATGTCCATAGCCGGGGTGACAAGCCTCACACGAGGTGCGATGATATAGCGGTCCCAACCCCGTAAAGGTCAGACCGGGCACATCGCCAGCAGCATGCGCCGTCTCAAAACGACGCTCGCCCTGCTTGAAGTTGGCATCTAGTCCAGCCAGAGCGATAGCCTCCGTGGGCTGCTCGAAGCAGGAGGAGGTGTTATTGAAGGTAGTGCCGAGCTTACCTCCACTGTAGTACTCCTCGCTGAGCGTCTGAGGCGTGTCGCTACCACACTCCCGCTGACAAGCTGGTAAGCTAGCAAGGATGAGTGCTAGTAGAGCTAGCTGTGTAGTTAAGTGCTTCATAAGGATAAAGTGTTTGGGTGTATGTGTCTCCCCTCCCCTGACAGCTCATATCTATCATCATAATCTATTGCTCTAGCAAATGCTTGCTCAGGAGAGGGGTAGAAGTTAGTTAGAGTTTAGACTTTAGAGATTAGATCGACTCGATGAAGGTGACGACAGCCTTGCGCTCCTCCTTGCTGAGCTTGCGAAACTTCTCAACAGAGGGCCGAGCATCACTAGTCTTAGCACCGTGCCACATGATCGCCTCGATCACGGTACGTGCACGGCAGTCGTGTAGACGATCGCTAGCTCCAGTAGCTTTCATGCTCAGGCCACGCCCCCACAGTGGAGTGGTACGACACCAACCTGTGCGGATATTGTTCTTCATCTGTAGCTGGTGCTGGATCATATCGGTGTAGGGCCAGATCTTCTGATGCGGGTAGCGTGGCAGGAGGCTAGCACGAGCACCTACGAAGAAATTGTTCGGGTCGCGGATCTGATCTTCGCCCGTGGTCCAGGTAGGACGGTGGCAGGTAGCGCAGCCCATCTCCTCAAAGAGCTTCTTACCCTGTTGGAACTCTTTGCTATCAGCATCTCGTGCCGACGGGACGGCTAGTCCGCGGTGCCATACCATGAAGTCAATGTACTCCTCATCGGTCATGTCGGCTGGGAGCTCACTAGAGGTTAGGTAGTCGTAGATGTCCTTCTTGACATCTCCGCTCTTCCGCCACTCTGGATAGTAGGTATAAAACTTAGCCTGTACCTCGGGATCTTCGGAAGCTACCTTAGCATAGGTAGTAGTCATGTAGTGGTAGCGACGATCACTACGAGTCACGTTGGTGATGTTCCAGATTGCGTTGGCGCCAGGGCCATCCTGTATGCTACCACGTGTCAAGCCATAGGTGTAGCGGGGCAGGTACTTAGTGCCATCGCCCTGCTTTTTATTGACATAGTACCTAACGAAGTCTCCGTCCTTCCAGATAGCGGGATTGAGATTGGCACCATGCTTCTCCTCCGTCTGATACTGAGCACGGAGGTCTTCGTCACTGATAGCGTCGAGCAGACCCGTGCCGTAGATACCGATGGTGCTCTCGAGGCGGACGCGTAGATCGGAGTATGGGATGTCCTTGCCCTTGGCCTGTAGAGGTACGTAGAAGGCATCCTCAGGTATGGTCACCTCTGGGTAAATGAGGTCGTAGGTCTCGCCATCGTCAAACTTATTGCCCCACTCATCTGTGTAGGGGAGCCAGTCTATCTTGATCTTACGCTCATCAAGTGGTGCCTTAAAGGGTGGCGCAGCTTGCGTCTGAGGCATACCTGTGAGGGAGGATAGGTAGTTATCGTTTTGGTCCGTGAGGACGAGTAGATAGCCGTTACCTATGATGTTCGAGTTGTACTCGGTCTGTCTAGCACCATGACCGTAGCCAGGGTGGCAAGCGATACAGCTAGCACGTAGCCAAAGGGGCCCTAAGCCACGCAGCGGGAAGTTTGGATCGGTAGAGGTGTCAAAGGGATTCTCGAAGAGTCGCTCTCCCCGCTTAAATCTAGCGACTAGGCCAGCCTCCTCGACAGCAGGGGTAAACTGCTCGTAACAGGTGGCCGTGTTATTGAACGCGGTGCCTAGCTTTCCTCCGCTGTAATACTGCTCTTCGTATGGATTCGTTTCGCTTGGATCTGGACAATCAGAGCTACATGCACTCAGGAGAGCCAGACAGCCTATCAGGCTACATATACTTAATACCTTGTTCATAACAACTTCCTCGTAAATACTATCATACATCTGCAGGCTTCCACTCTAGGGATTAAGCCTGCAGATGTTATGACGGTTGGTTATTGATTACTTCTGTACAGCCTCAATAGCTGCATCGATCTTCTCAAGGAGCGCATTGCACGCCTCGATGGCGGGCTTGGTTGCGTCCTTGGTTAGGTTATTGCGGAAGGGTGCTGGCATAGCAGCTACCGTCTTGATCGCATTATCTATAGCAGAGCGGATCTCCTTGTCTAGCTCGGGATGCTGCTGAGCCATGTAGGTGGCAAGAGAGTGATTGTGGACAGTGCCGTCGAGAGAGCCGTAGTAAGCGTTGCGGACGCTACGGAGGTTGTCTGTGAAGTCCTCAATAGAGTTCCAGCTGTACCAAGACTCCACGTCTAGGACGTTGCCCGAGTTGACAGGGTCAGTAATCTTCGTGTTACCCACCTCATCGGTTATGTCGCTCGCACCTTGTAGTATCTGTACGAGAGCATCTTTCTGGCTCTTGTAGGTCGTATTGCCCTGCTCACCAGCGGCTATCATGATCTCGCCATAGTCCATTGTGGGGAGGAGCTCAGCATCCTCGAGGGTCTTCTTCTTAGCTGCGGAGATCTTGTCTACACCAGCCCAGCTAGCCTCTAGACGAGTAGCCTGACGAGCTAGATCCTCAGCGACAGCCGCATTGTAGATGCGCTCAGGCTCTGTGATCTCAGCAACCTTGCGAGCCTTACCATCTCTAAAGATAATGTACTCCACAGCGTGGAAGCCTAGTAGACCGTAGCCTAGAGAGGCAAAGCCCGTAGCATCGGCTCCCTCCTCCTTGAGCTCATCGAGGAGATCTTTGTTCTTAAGGATGTTGTCTAGCTGATTCTTTTGCAGAGGCCAAGAGTCAATGTGCGGATCAATATTGTAGTCGCCAGCAGCTCCATAGAGAAAAGCCTCACTACGCTCCCAGTAAGCACGAGCTGCGACCCACTTCTGGCAAGCCTTGTCGACTAGCTCTTGAGAGGGGTTTTTCATCAGCTCCTCGCAAAGCCCAGACAGCTCGATAGCATTGTCGGCTAGAGACTTGTAGGTGGGGACGACGACACCCTCGACGAACTGCTTGACGAGTGCCGTCTGCTCTGGGTCTAGTTGCTTTGCCTTGGGTTCGTCGCTCTCTTGACAAGAGACCAGGATGACGCCCACAACTGAGAGAAGGAGCATCTTGAAAATGTTGGTGTACTTATTCATAGTTGACTGTATTGTGTTGAATTAAAAGAGTCTAGAAGTGAAACATGCCAAAGTAGGCAATACCGAGGCTGATCGTCGGCTCATCGTTGTACTGCTTGTGCAGCATACGATGACTATACTCAGCCTTGATGACGATCTCAGGGATCGGGTAGTAGTTCAGTCCGACGGTAAACTTCTGTCGCTCCCACTCCGGCTCGTCGGTCATACTAGGGACTACTTGAAACATGGAGTCGTAGTAGTCATACCGTCCGAAGAGGTAGAGGCGCTGCTTGAGCTGACGTAGCTTGGCCGAGGCTGAGAAGAGATCATATCCACCCTCCAGGCCAGCAGCTAGAGCCGCCTTGGCAACACTATTCTTGGGTGAGGGTGAGTCCTTGCGGGTCGTACGATTAGCCTTCGTGATCTCCATCGAGTCGCCTAGATGTCCGTAGTCCACATTGCCTCGCAAGATAAGCTGCGGATTGGCATACTGGAAGTCAAAAGCTCCGATACAGACGAGCCCCTTGATATGGTCATACTTATTTGTCGCATTGAGCGTGTTGCGACCGCTCGTCCCGACGTAGCCACTCAGGCTGAGGCGCAGGTTGCGTACCGAGTAGTTGTCCACGCGCATAGCGCAGGCATAGTTTGTCGCCATCTTAAACTCGTAGGGACTCCCCGCACCGCCATGGATCCAGTCCTTATTGTTAAAGCGGTCAGCATCTAGCCCGGCGATGCCCATCACCTCGTAACGCCAGTTGGGCAGCTTACCCCACAGGCCTATACCCGTCTCATGCCATGTGCAGGGCAGGATCGTGTTCTCACCCTCGGGGCGGTAGACCGTAAAGAACTCCGTCGGCATGTGATACGCATTGGTTGCTCCGACAGGCACCACCATGTGTCCGATGCGCAGGTTGAGCGCTGGTGAAAAGCTCTTCTGTAGCCAAAACTGCTCGAGAGCCACCTCTCCACCGCGCTCTATCTCAGACTCGTACTCGCCAGTCTCCTCCTCTTCGATCTCGACAGCACTCTCCGTGCCACCATGCTCAAACTCGATCTCAGAGCCTAGAGACCAACCATGACCAAAATCATAACCAACGAAGAAAACAACATGTGGCAAGTCTACCTGCCCGAA
>URKO01000051.1 GCA_900548415.1 uncultured Porphyromonas sp. | reverse complement strand
TATTAGAGATTAGAGGCTAGAAGTTAGAGATTAGAGGGGGTGACACATTATAATATATAATGAGCTCATCATAATATATAATGAGCTCATCCAAGCCCTCGCTTGTTGCTAATGTGTAGCACCTGCAAGAGCGATTATAATGGGACTGTTGCAAAAGTGCTACTAGTGGCACTAGAGTCTCTAATCTTTGGCTTTTAGCCTTTTGCCGATTTCTAGCGATAGAGATAGGTGAGGAGGACGAGGAGACTGGCGAGCAGTGTGACCGAGATGACGATGCGGATGGTGCGTCGGAGTGTCTGTGCAGTGACAGGATGGGTCGGGGTGCCGATATAGGGCTTCTCGACAAGCATACCGTGGTAGATGTTGGGCCCGCCAAACTGCACCCCAAGGATACCCGCCAGAGCTGACTCGGGATAGCCCGAATTGGGACTGGCGTGCTTGCGCGCATCCCGCCACACGGTGCGGACGGCTCGCCGACTCGGAGCCACGAGGAGCATCAGGAGTGCCGTGAGACGAGATGGGATATAGTTCGCAGCGTCATCGAGGATACGTGCAGCAAAGTAGCCGAAGTCTTTGTAGTGCTGGTCTTTGTAGCCGATCATGGAGTCGAGCGTATTGATCATTTTATAAGCCATCATGAGCGGCACCCCGCCTAGAGCGTAGAAGCAGAGCGGAGCGATGACGCCGTCGGAGAGATTCTCCGCAAGTGTCTCCAGCACAGCGGTGCGGATCTGCGCAAAGGTGAGCTGCGAGGTGTCACGCCCCACGATCCACGAGAGACGCTTGCGAGCCCCCTCGAGGTCGTCAGCCACCACATAACGCTCTACCGCCAAGGCTTCGCCGATCAAGCTCCGCGGGCAGATCGCAAAGAAGAAAAAGATCGTCTGCCAAGCCAATAAGACGTAACGATAGTCCGCCAGGAGCCATTCGACAGCGTAGAAAAAGCCCCAGACGCCCAGCACGAGTGTGATGGAGAGGAGCGTGCCTTTTGCCTTCTGATGGGGCGGATGGTTGAGCCACCGCTCGCCCCATGCGATGAGCTGACCAAAGAGTCGTATCGGGTGGAGTGCCCAGCGGGGATCACCTAGGAGCAGGTCGAGGAGCAGGCCAAAGAGTAGCGGGTACATACTATAAGTAGCTAGACAAACCACGGAGCAACGCTTGACCAGCTTCGGGCGACTGCACCGAGAGGCGGAAGTGGCGAGGCGAGAGAGCACGGAAGTTGGCCGCATCACGGATCAAGACTCCATGCTGCGTGACGAGGTACTCCTTAAACTGGGCTGCGGTGCCTCGTCCCTCATCTAGGCAAGCGAGGAAGTAAGGCGTAGGACTGGGTATCAGCGAGACCCCAGCGATCTGCGCCACCTCGTGAGCGAGGTGCTGCGCCTCTCGCACCAAGCCTGTGGCATCTGGCAGTAACTGGTCGTAATGCTGGCAGATGTAAGCACCCGCCTCTAGGGCAAGGGCATTGACGCTCCACGGTGAGCGAAGTGGCTCTAGGCGTGCCAGCAAGGAGGGGTGAGCAACGATGTAGCCGAGACGTATGCCTGGGAGCGCAAAGCTCTTGGTCAGCGAACGAACGATGATCAGATTGGGGTGATGTACCACTTCGTCTAGGAGCGTCACTGGCTCGGCACAGAGCTCTGCGTAAGCTTCGTCCACGATCACGTAACTATCAGGATGCGCCGTGCAGTAGTTGAGGAGCGCCGTGCGATGAGAGATGTCTCCGTCGGGATTGTTTGGCAGAGCACTCCAGAGGAGATCGGCAGGGGTGCTTTGGCTGGCTATATCGCTTGTCGGAATGTAAGTAATGTGATGGCGATAAAGCTGGCAGGCGTCTTCATACTCAGCAAAGGAGGGGACGGTGATGAGCGTCTCGCCTCCCGCAAAGAGATGCGCTAAGAGGTAGAAAGCCTCCGTCGATCCATTGGTCACCAGCAACCAATCGGGATCGAGACCCCAGTGCTGAGCCAAGAGTCCCCGCAACTCCTTCGCCTGAGGGTCTGGATAGTGCGTCAGGCTCTCTAGCCGCCCTGAGAGATAGTCTATAATTTCGTCCGCATGATTGCGGTAAGGCACATTGCTAGAGAAGTCGTAGCGCACGAGCGCTCCGTAGCTGTATCGGTCGTCCCCGTGTCCTACTATCATACGTTGCGCAGACTTTGTAGCATATACTCGAGGTCTAGATGCTGACGCATGTGCTCGGCGAGGCGATCGTAAGCCGCTTCGCGCGTGGCAAAGGTGCGCTCTAGGTGGTAGGTTCGCTCTGGAGCTACCTCGTGCAGGATCTGCTGCACGATCGCTTCATTGTCCCAGATGCCGTGCATGTAGCTACCCCACAGGCGAGGAGAGACCCAGTAGCCGTCGGGCGTTTCACCAGCTCTCATAACTACTGGTGAGTCGGGCGCATCGACGGGCTGCGTCACCCCGCAGTGGATCTCATAGCCCTGACAATCGGGAGTACCCGTAGGGAGGTAGGTAAAAGTGGAGGTACGTACCGCTTTATTGCTCTGCAATGTGGTTTCTGTGGGTAGGAGTCCTAAGCCACGGACGGTGCGCGGTTCGCCCTCGACGCCATCGCTGTCGGTGATGCGCAGACCCATCATCTGATAACCGCCGCAGATGCCGTAGAGCGGTCGGCCCGCCTTGTGATGAGCCTGGATGACCGCATCGAGCCCCTCAGCCTGTAGCCAGAGGAGGTCATCGATTGTGTTCTTACTCCCAGGGAGCATGATGATATCCGCCTGGCGCAGTGTCTCGGCATCGGAAGTAAAGTAGAGCGTGACGCCAGAGATGAAGCGTAACGAGTCAAAGTCGGTGAAGTTGGAGATGTGCGGCAGTCGCACCACCGCCACATTGAGCGTGTTTGGTCGAGGCTGCGCCGCGTAGCTATCGATGGAGACCCCATCCTCTGCATCTATCTGCATATTGGGCAGGTAAGGGAGTAACCCCACGACCGGCACTTTGGTCAACTCCTGAATGATCTCCCGCCCCGAGTCAAAGAGCGAGCTGTCGCCTCGGAACTTATTGACGATGATCCCCTTGATCGCAGCGCGCTCTGCTGGGGGCAAGAGCTCGATCGTCCCGTAGAGGCTGCCGAAGATCCCCCCACGCTCGATGTCTGCCACGAGGTAAACGTCAGCACCCGTACGCAGCGCCACCCGCATATTGACAATGTCCATCGGCCATAAGTTGACCTCCGAGATGCTGCCGGCACCCTCTATCACGATCGGGTTGTACTGGCTCGCTAGCCTGTCGAACGCTTTCATCGCCTCTACAAAGAGAGGCTTGCGCTGCTCCGCATTGAAGTAAGAGCGTGCCGACTGATTGCCCACCGCCTTGCCATTGAGGATCACTTGCGTGGTCTGATCGGCCGTCGGCTTGAGGAGGATCGGGTTCATATCGGTGTGACAAGGTATGCCACACGCCTCCGCCTGCACTGCTTGCGCACGACCTATCTCGCCCTCTTCGGGGGTGGGATAGCTATTGAGCGACATGTTTTGCGCCTTAAAGGGAGCAGGCTTGTACCCCTCCTGCAGCAAGATACGACAGATGCCTGTCGCCACGATGGACTTCCCTACGTCGGAGCCTGTTCCGACGAGCATGATCGGCTTTAGCTTATTCATATTGATAGATTTCTCCAAAGTTAACCTCCTGCGCCATCGCCTCGCTAGGCGAGAGCTTGCCCAGCAAAATACGATAAGCGCGAATGACCCCTGCGTGCGTCACAAGCAGCGTCTGACGGCTCTTGTCCCGCTCCGCCTCAAAGTCTGCAACCCGCGCCAGTAGGTCGTCGTGGCTCTCGCCCTCCGCTGTCTTAGCGTGCCAGTAGTCGGCAAACCAGGCTCGTCCCGCCTCTTGCTCGTAGACCTCCTGCCAAGAGAGCCCTTCCCATGCGCCAAAGTTCAGTTCGCGCAGTCGCTCGTCCTGACAAGTGGTCAGTCCCTTGGTCAGGGCTATCGCCTCAGCGAGGACAGCACAGCGGAGCGATGGACTACTGTAGATCTTGTCTAGCTGAACCTCCCTCAGCTCTGCGACGATCTGCTGCGCATAGCGAGGGTACTCCTCCGAGAGTGGCACTTCGAGCCAGCCGTAGCAGATGCCTTTAGGTAGGGCAACAGGGGTGTGACGCACGAGGTAAAGGCTCATACCGGTCAGGCGTAGATAGTTACCACAAGTGTGACCAGCAGTAGCGTCAGCTCGGATAAGCAGACAATAGCTCCCAGCACATCGCCCGTGTGTCCGCCGATACGCTTGTTGCTAATGCGCATGATCAGTAGCGACTGCCCTATCATCAGCACGGGAGCCACAACGGCAGCCTGCCAGGGCAGGAGCAAAAGGGCTAGGAGTGCCCAGACAGCCGCTATGAGTAGCGTCTTCGTAGTGACCGCTTGTCGCAGATGCGTTGCCTTGCTCGCCTCGCCACTCTTACGTGCGTAGGTCGAGAGGCGCATCACGAGGATGGGCATCCAGCGTGCCACCACTGCCATCGCTACGATTGTCCCGATGGCGGTCTCGTAAGGTATGTAGCTCAGCAAGACGACACGACTCATGAGAAGCATCACCAGCCCCAAGATACCGTACACGCCTGTCGAGCTGTCCTTCATAATGCGTAGCGTCGTATCCCTATCGTGATACCCTCCGAAGGCATCGCAATAGTCCGACAAGCCATCCTCATGCATCCCGCCCGTGACGACTAAGCCAACGATCACGCTCATCACCGCAGCCACGGCATTGGGTAGATAGTAGCCGGCCAAAGCATAGATCCCCGCCATCACTGCTCCTACGATCGCTCCCAGCAGAGGAAAGTAGCGAAAGGACGCTTCCATCCGCTCCTCACGATACTCCACGTGTCCCACCGGTATGCGGGTGTAGAAGAGTAGCGAGAGGCGAAGCAGGTCCCACTCAGAGCGTATCGTGCGCCACAGATGCCAAGCCATAGGTCAATGAGTCTCTTTTCTTGTTAGTCTACACGGCACACCGCCGCATCGTCAAAGCCGCGCATATTGTTCATAAAGGCAACGGCCGACTGAATGATCGGATAGGCAACAAGTGCTCCCGTACCCTCGCCGAGGCGCATGCCGAGCGACAAGATAGCCTCTCCGCCTAGATAGTCGATCATCGCTTGGTGTCCTGGCTCTTCGGAGGTGTGAGCGAAGAGTACATTGTCCACAATGCGTGGCTCCATCTCGTGTGCCACCATAAAGGCTGAGGTAGCGATCACACCATCTGCGAGGATCAGCATACCTCTCTTATAAGCCTCTAGGACACCTCCACAGATAGCCGCTATCTCTAGCCCGCCCATCTGCGACAATAGCTCCATAGGACTCTGCGGATTGTAGCGTGCAGCCACCGCCTCGAGCACCTTCGCTTTATGCTCTAGCCCCGAGCCACGCAGTCCCGATCCTGGGCCAATGATCGAGGCAATAGAGCGTCCCGTGATCTTGTGTAGGATCAGCGTCGCTGGCGAAGTATTGCCGATGCCCATCTCGCCGAAGGCAATCACATTAGCTCCTCGCTCCGCCTCTTGCGTCACACACTGAGCACCGATCAGCATTGCCTCAGCACACTCCTCGGTCGTCATAGCTGGCTCGTGAAGCATATTGCGGGTGCCGTGCATCACCTTAGCCGACTCGATACGACAAGTCTCAGGAAAGTCGTAGTCGACGCCAACATCTATGACCCGCAGACGAAAGCCATTTTGCCGTGCCAAGACACTACAAGCCCCGCCGCCCGAGACGAAGTTGATGCATTGCTGCCAAGTGATCTCCTTAGGACAGGGACTCACGCCCTCCTCGACGATCCCATGATCTGCGGCCATCACCAGTAGCACGGGATCGACCAGCTGAGGCGTCACACTATGCTGTATCATGCCCACCTTGTAGGCGATGCGCTCTAGTTGCCCCAGCGAACCCTTTGGCTTCGTGCGACTGTCGATCCGCTCTTGTAGTGTCTCTTCAAAAGTCATATCTCTCTATATAAGTCTGAAATCAATTCCGTCCGTAAAGCTCTGCCAGAGACCATCAAGTAAGCTTCGTCAGCCGTGGCAGATATATATTGGTTGACCCATCCCTGCAGATCTACGAAAGCTCGTGAACCCGCATCGGGAGCGTGCAGGCTCATACCGATCTCGTTGCTCACCACGATGAGCGTATCCGCCTCGCAGTGATGCAGCAACTGCTGCCACTCACGACGCGCCTCGCTAAGCGAAGCCTCAGCGTCAAACTCCAGGTCACTGTATATATTCGTAAGCCACAGCGTCACACAGTCTATCAATACGACACGCCCTGCTATCTGCGTCTGGCTCAGGTAGCGCGGCTCCTCGATAGTAGTCCACTCAGGTCCTCGATCCGCTTGGTGACGCGCTATGCGACGCTCGAAGTCCTCGTCCCAGTGACGTGCCGTAGCAAGGTATATCGGCCGGTCAGAGAGCGAGCGCGCTAGTCGCTGAGCGTAGCCACTCTTGCCACTGCGTTGCCCACCCGATATGTAGATCACTCGAGGGCGCTGACAAAGCTTGCCATCCTCATATAGACGATAGTCCCCATTGGGTAGGAAAGTGATCTCCTCCACCTTGTCTAGAGGTCCGCCCTGGAGCAATGCCTCTAGCACCCTCATGGTGAAGCCGTGCCCCATGAGCAGTACCAGATCCTCTGTATTGCTGTGCCGCTGCTTTAACTCCTCCAGGAAGCTCTGCAGACGCTCCGCAATAGCCTCCACCGTCTCGATCTCGTTTGGCTCCTCCTCTAGTGGCGGGAGCTCAACAAAGGGGCGCCCCTCCCATCGTCCGAAGGCACGCTCGCGCAGTCGTTCATCCAGCACCAAAGGAGCCTTACAGCCACTCGACGACATCATCAGCTCAGCCGAGCGGCGTGCCCGTAGCTGATCACTACTATATATATGTGTGATGGGGCATCCCTTCAGTCTGTCCCCCAACTGTAGACATTGCACTACCCCTCGTCGGGTCAGCGTGCCAGCTGTCTGCCCCTGACAGATAGAGCGCAAGTTCTCCTCCGTCTCTCCGTGACGTGCTATAAGCAATCGCATAGATCAGTCTCTAGATTAAAAAGGTTCCTTACAGAAGCCTCATGCAAAGGTAACGAATTTAGCGGTTAAAGGTTGGCGATTGGCTATTAGCTGTTGGCTCTTGGCTGTTAGCTATTGGCTGTTGGCTATTGGCCAGTGCTACTAGAGCCCCTAGCACTCCGATCCGCTCTGATCCACTCCGATAGCCAAAAGCTAAAAGCCAACAGCAAAAAACCAAAAACCCTCCCATTTGCAAGATATTTATTACCTTTGGCGGTGTTAAACTACTTCGAAACTTAACTAAGCA
>URKO01000050.1 GCA_900548415.1 uncultured Porphyromonas sp. | reverse complement strand
AGGTATCAGATCTAGAGAATCGTCAAGCATATATCACCCAGCAGAGTGGCTTCATACGCCAGCTGCAGGAGGGGATGCACACCACGATCATCGGGCAGGAGCATCTTGTGGAGTCGCTCTTGATCGGTTTGCTAGCCGACGGACATATCCTCCTCGAGGGTGTGCCAGGGCTTGCTAAGACGCTCGCTATCACGACGCTCGCTAAGCTCATCGATGCAGACTATAGCCGCATACAGTTTACCCCCGACCTACTCCCAGCCGACCTCATCGGTACGCTGATCTACAGTCAGCGCAGTGAGTCCTTTTCGGTCAAGAAGGGTCCTATCTTCGCTCACTTTGTCCTCGCTGATGAGATCAACCGCGCTCCAGCCAAGGTGCAGAGCGCACTCCTCGAGGCGATGCAAGAGCGACAGGTGACGCTCGGTGAGGAGACTTATCCGCTGCCCTCGCCTTTCCTCGTGATGGCGACGCAAAACCCGATCGAGCAGGAGGGTACCTACCGACTACCTGAGGCGCAGGTAGACCGCTTCCTCCTCAAGGTGGTGCTGGACTACCCCTCGCACGAAGAGGAGATGAAGATCATTGAGATGAATCTGGCTAGTCAGCTACCCACGGTAAAGCCTGTGACGACTGCCCAGCAGATCTTAGCAGCTCGCGAAGCGGTGCAGCAAGTTTATCTCGATGAGAAGATACTCCGCTACATTGTGGATCTGGTTATGGCGACACGACAGACGGAGGGCGTCCCCGCTCTACAAGGGATAATCGCTTATGGGGCTTCGCCACGTGCGTCGATCTCGCTAGCAGCAGCTGCACGGGCCTACGCCTTCATCGCTCAGAGAGCCTATGTAATCCCTGAGGATGTGCGTGCCGTGTGCCACGACGTGTTGCGTCATCGTCTCGGCATGAGCTACGAGGCTGACGCCGTCGGTATGAGTGCCGACAAGGCGATCGACGAAATCATCAACGTGGTGCCGGTACCTTAATTGGCTGTTGGCTATTGGCTATTGGCTATTAGCTAAAAGTATCGGAGCCATCGGAATGATCGGACATCTAGCTTCTAATCTCTAAGGTCTAAGGTCTAATCTCTAACTTCTAACCTCTAATCTCTAAATGCAGGATCTCCTACGCAAGGTCAGACGCATCGAAATCAAAGCTCGGGGTCTCAGCCAAAACATCTTGGCTGGGCAGTACCGCTCGGCCTTTAAGGGGAGAGGAATGGCTTTTAGTGAGGTGCGGGAGTACTACGTAGGAGATGATGTGCGAGACATTGACTGGAACGTGACGGCACGCTACGCACAGCCGCATGTCAAGGTCTTTGAGGAGGAGCGCGAACTAACTATCATGCTCCTCGTGGATGTCTCTCATAGTCTAGACTTCGGCTCTACGAGTGAGACGAAGCGGGATCTGGTGGCGACAATCGCTGCAACGATCGCCTTCGCCTGCATTCACAATAACGACCGTGTCGGACTGATGCTCTACACCGACCGTGTGGAGCGCTACATCCCCGCCGGGCAGGGGCGTAAGCATGTACTGCAGCTCATTAGCGAGATCCTGACTTACCGCCCTGAGCGTCACTCTACGCAGATCTCCTCTAGCCTAGAGATGCTCTCACGAGTGGTCAAGAAGCGCTGCTCAGCCTTTATCGTGAGTGACTTCATCACGGAGGCACCGACCGGTGCGGAGCGCGCCCTGATCCAGCGCACGGCTCGGAGGCACGACCTGCTGGCCATACGCGTTGTGGACAGACGTGACTACGACCTCTCAGCTATGGGCCTGACGCTCATGCGTGACCTAGAGACGGGAGCAAGTCGCTACGTGGACACCTCGTCGGAGCGACTTCGTGAGCAGTACGCGACCAACTATACGACCTTTGCCGCCGAGTGGGAGCATCTAATGCGTGAGTCGGGCATCGACCACGCCATCGCCGAGACTGGCGAAGACATCATCCCCGTCCTCTCGCAGCTCTTCCGCAAGCGCATCTAACTGAATTATGCGATATCGTCTACTATTATATATACTACTGATCTGTGGCGGCGGAGGTCTATGGAGCTTCGCGGCGGCACAGGATGTCGCCATCACGACTGAGCTGACGCCCTCGACGATTCAGATCGGCGAGTATGCACAGATCAAGATGACTATCCGCACGAATGACCTCGACAACACGCTCCTCGTGATACCCCAAGAGCGGCAGATGGGGCAGGCGGAGATGATTGCCTTTGAGGTGACCGACACGATACCGCTCCAGGGTGCAGAGGTGCAGCTGAATGCTCTGATGACCATCACTTCGTTTGCCGAGGGAATGGCCGAGCTACCCGCTTTTGGTGTGACGGTGGGCGGGGAGAGCTACTTCTCCAAGCCACTCTACCTCAAGGTGACGATGCCCGAGGTGGACACGACACAACCGCTCAAGTACAACCCAATCAAAGCTCCTGTTTCGGTCTCGCTACGCTGGTGGGAGTATCTCCTCCTCGTCCTCATGAACCCCATAACGTGGGTGGTGCTGGGCATCGTCGCAGTGGTACTCCTCATCTTGTGGTACCGACACTACAAGCGCACACGACCCGAGCCAGAGGTGGTCGTAGTACCGCTGACCGCTTTAGAGACTTTCGACCAGAGGCTCGCCACGCTACGTGCGCTACCCTTTGACCAGCAAGAGGAGCAGATAGCTTACTACGATGGCTTGATCACCGCCTTGCGAAGCTATCTGACCGAAGGCTTAGGCTTGGAGATAGACGAATTGACCGCTCGCGAACTAGCCCAGCTACTCCAAAAGGCTCCCTACGAAGTACCTCAGAGTGCGCTAGCACAGTGGGTGATCCACTCAGAGTGGGTCCGCTTTGCCGACACCTGGGCGGAGCCTGCGTGGCAAGCCGAAGACGCAACGACCATCTACGAGGTGGTGCATCAACTAGCTAGCAGAAAGGAGGATAAGTCACTATGATATGGGTTCATCCTGAGTGGCTCTGGGCGCTCCTACTCTTACCGCTGCTGGTGCTGCTCTACATGCGCTACAACAAGCGTCACCAAGCAAAGCTTTCGCTCTCAGCATATCGTCTTTTGCCTAAGAGGAGCGGATGGCGGAGCTATCTGCGGACTTTGCCTTTTGCCCTAGAGCTACTGGCACTGGCGGCGATGATCTTAGCACTGGCTCGCCCGCAAGACTCTAACCACTGGGAGGAGCGATCGATACAAGGCATCGACCTCGTCCTCGCTATAGACCTCAGTGGCAGTATGCAGGCACTGGACTTAAAGCCTAACCGCTTTGAGGCAGCGCGTGATGTGGCGAGCGAGATGATCGCTGCACGTCCGAATGACAACATAGGTCTGGTGGTCTTTGCGGGGGAGAGCTTTACGCTCTGTCCGCTGACGGTGGATCACAGCGTGATCCAGGAGATGCTCGAGACCACCGAGATAGGACAACTGGAGGACGGCACCGCCATAGGACTAGGCCTAGCGACGGCGATCAATACGCTCCGCGGTAGCGACAACAAGAGCAAAGTGATCATCCTCCTGACCGATGGGTCAAACAATGCGGGCGACATAACCCCCTCGATGGCCGCTGAGCTGGCACAGCAGTACGGCATACGTATCTACACGGTGGCAGCGGGAACCAATGGGGTCGCAAAGTTCCCCGTGCAGACAGCCTTCGGCACCGAATATGTGGAGGCCGATGTGCAGATTGACGAAGGCACGCTACGACACATCGCCCAGCAGACGGGTGGCAAGTACTATCGTGCGACAGACGAGACGAAGCTGCACGAGATTTACAAGGAGATCGACTCACTCGAGAAGTCTCGTCTCACCTCTCGCTCGGTGAGTGCTTACGAAGAGCGCTACATGCTCTTTGCTTTGCTCGCTATCGTGTTCCTTGGTGTTGCTTTCTTATTACGAACCACCTTGCTGCGAGCTAACCCATGATACAGTTTGCCTATCCCCTCCTGCTGTGGCTCCTGCTACTCGTACCGCTCCTGCTACTCGTTATGATCGTCGGTCAGAGACGACGACGTAAGCAGCAGCTACGCTTTGCCACGCCTCAGATGCTCCGGCAGATCATGCCCGACCGCTCTGCCAAGCGGGACTGGTGGCGCGCTTCGCTCAAGCTCATCGCCATCGCTCTGCTCATCGTGGCACTGGCTCGTCCGCAACTCTACACCCATGCGCCCGTCTCGTCACAGCAGACGATCGGTGTAGACCTAGCCTTCTGCATAGACGTCTCCAACTCGATGGCGGCACGTGACGTCAAGCCCGACCGTATCGGCTTTGCCAAGCAGATTGTGACCCATACGATGCAGGAGTTGGCGGGTTCGCGAGTAGCTATGGTCGTCTTCGCTGGAGGCGCTTACATACGTCTGCCACTGACGCCCGACTTGCCGACGGCTCGCACCTTCCTCGCAGACATACAGCCTGGCATGGTCTCCAACCAAGGCACCAATCTAGGACAAGCACTCGAGCGCTCCGCACAGGCCCTCTCAGCGCCCTCACGAGCTGGCAAAGCGGTCATCATCCTGACCGATGGCGAGGATCACGAGGGCGGACTCGAAGAGGGCATCGAGCGACTCAAGAAGCAGGGAATCAAGGCTTACGTCGTAACCATCGGACTCCCCGAGGGTGCCAACATACCCTTTGGAGAAACGCTCCTCACCGACTCGCTCGGCGTGCCGGTACTCTCGAAGCCTAACCCCGAGATCACGGCAGAGATTGCCAACGCTACGGGCGGACAGAGCTTCGTCGGTAGCAGTCCCCGCGCCATTAGCAACCAGCTGGTCAACCAGCTCCGCACTTTGCCCCAAGCCAACCTGAGTGGCGAGGGAGAGCAGATTGAGGAGCTCTATGCGCTCCCCACGCTAGCTGCGCTCCTCTTGCTCCTGCTCGCCAATGGGATCATGCGCCGCAAGAGCCGCCTGTTCAGTCGTATTCAAATCTTTGGTCATCATGATGCGTAAGCTTCTATATATTGTCTTACTCTTGCTCTCTAGCCTGACGCTCATCGGGCAGACCGTACGTCTAGACGCACGCCGGGGCAATAAGAGCTACAATCGGAGCAACTACTCGTCAGCACGCGCCGCTTATCTCTCGTCCGTGGCTCGTGACTCGACCTACGCTCCCGCCCGACTCGGTCTAGGGGACGCCCTCTACATGTCAGGCGACACGGTCGCTGCCGTGCAGATGTGGCAGCGTATAGCGAGCGACAGCAAGGCTGATCCACGCTTGCAAGCCTTAGCGTGGCACAACCTGGGCAACCGCTGTATGGACACGCAGCAGTATGACAAAGCGATCGAAGCTTACAAAGAGTCGCTCCGCAGAAACCCTACCGACGATGAGACGCGCTACAACTTAGCCCTGGCGATCAAGCTCAACAAGCAGCCCCCACAGCAAGGTGGCGGGGGCGGTGGTGGCGGCTCACAGTCCGATCCGTCGCAGACACCTCCCGACCAGCAGCCCCAAGAGCAGCCGCAAGGTAAGGAGCCGGACCTCGACAAGTCTCAGGCTGACCGTATCCTCGATGCGCTACGCCAGCAAGAGCAACACACACGCCAGCGCATCAACCAGCGCCAGCCACAGCAAAAGAATCAGAACAAGAAGAACTGGTAATGCTACGCCTACGCACTTCGATACAACGCACTCTCCTGACACTCATCTGGCTCTGTGCCATCGCCTTCGCAGGCTTAGCACAGCTCACGGTGATCGTACCCCAGCAGGTTGCCGAGGGAGAGACCTTCCAGTTAGTTTATCGTGCTGCGGGAGCGCACGAGCTAGGTGCTTTCACCGCTCCTCAGATTGCCTCTGGGCTGAAAGTGCTCTACGGACCTCAACTCAACGTACTACACAAGATGAGCGGAGGCGTCTCAAAAGAGTACACCACCATCACCTATACGCTGCAAGCGACCAAGGCGGGTAGCTATGCCATCAGTGCTGCTCAGCTACGAGTCGGGCAGAAGAGCCTCACGGCGCTATCTAGGCGCATACAAGTCGCCAAGGCGCAAGGGCTATCGCAGCAGGCTATCGCCTCTGGCGAGTCGCTACAGGTAGCAGACCGGGACATGTATATGCGTGCCGTTGTCTCCTCGCAGTCGGTCTACACACAGCAGCCCGTCCTCGTATCGCTCTACCTCTACTCCCGCTATGGCAACCTCGCAGGCGTCGACCGCAAGCCGCCCGAGGTGACCGACTTCGTCACCAAGGAGATCCCGCTACAGCACACCAGCCTCACCACAGAGCGCGTCGGTGGCAGGCTCATGTACAAGGCACTCATCTGGCAGATCCTCGCCTACCCACAGCGTAGTGGCGAGCTAGTCATCCCCTCCTTTGAGTATGACTTCCAGGTATCTGTAAATCGAAAGGTGGATAACGAGGAGGATCTCTTTGCCAATAAAGCTGTCGCAACGGCTCATAAGAAGTTGCACTCGCAACCCTTAAAGTTGACCGTACGACCACTCCCTGAGGGAGCTCCCGAGGGATTCGATCAGTTGGTTGGCTCCTTTCAGGTCAAGGGTACCCTCTCCGCGCCCGACCCAACCTACGAGACGGGTCGCGCTATGACCTACCAACTAGATATCAGAGGTCGGGGCAATGTCTCCCTACTCTTAGCCCCAGAGCTAGGCTTGTCCGACAAATTTGAAGTGTACGAGCCGCAACTCATCCGTGACGACCAAAAGGTGCAAAATGGCAATACGGAGGTGCACCGCATCTACGAATACACCATCATACCGCACGCCACGGGACAGCAGACGATGCCTGCCGTCAGCCTCCCCTACTTCGACCCCGCTACAAATAGCTACCGCACCGCCACGACAGCACCTATCCGTATAGAGGTAGCGCAAGGCTCTAACGATGTACCACAAGTGGGCAAAGCTGGAGAGGCAAGCAGCTCACAGCGATATACGCCCTACCCCTACGATGCGCCTGCTCCGACCATCGTATGGCGCCCCTGGAGTCGTGCCGGATGGGCTTACTGGCTCCTCTACGTGCTCCTGCTCATCGGTGGCGGAGTCGCTTATTGGCTCATACGTAGCAATCAGCGTCTCCGTGCCGACCATGTCGCTTATCATAAGAAGCGCTCCACGCCTCTGGCGGAGCAGCAGATCCAGGCGATACGTCAGCTCATCAAGGCGGGGCAGCAGTCGGAGGCTACAACTCGACTCTACGCTGCCATAACGCACTATCTGCAAGATCACTACGCGCTAGCCACCTCCAGCCTCACACGGCAGCAGCTAGCGAGTGCACTCAAGCAGCAGGGCGTAGCGGAGGCAGAGGTCAACGCCTGGCTCTCCCTCCTCTCAGAGATCGAGCTAGCACGCTATGCACCACAGCAAGAGGGCGACAGTCTGCCCCGCTGGGTAGACCAGCTAGAGCAACTCATCTCGCAGTCATGATAGCTTCGCATCGCAGCCCTACAAACTTGCCCCCGTCTTTTGG
>URKO01000049.1 GCA_900548415.1 uncultured Porphyromonas sp. | reverse complement strand
CTGTCAAGAGTTCAGTGCGATATGAAGGCGCTTTGACAGCACCTTATTGTAATAAGGGGCTGCTAAAAAAGAATGTAGCCCGCTGGTAGGAGGGGAGACCTACTAGCGGGCTACAGATTTAATGCGTTGGCTCTTAGTCTAAGGCCTGCGATGTGGCGTAGCGACGAACTAGTTGCGTCACGATAGCGATGCAGCGCTCCATGGCGTCGAGCGAGCAGTACTCGTGGATGGAGTGGAAGTTGCCCCCACTGGTGAAGATGTTGGGGCAGGGGATGCCTCGCTCCGAGAGAACCGCCCCGTCTGTGCCTCCACGTATCGGCTGGATGATCGGCTTGACACCGACCGCCTCGTAGGCTGCGATAGCGTGCTCAATGACCTCTGGGTGCGGAGCGATGTAGTCGTACATGTTGCGGTACTGGTAGGAGACTTCGACCGCTAGCTGTGCAGCGTGTGGCTCTTCGTTGATCTGCTGAGCCACCTCTTGGATGCGGGCTATGCGCTGCTCTAGGAGCTGGCGGTCGTGGTCGCGGATGATGTACTCAGCGGTTGCGGACGAGACATCGCCCGACATGTGGCATAGGTGCAGGAAGCCTTCCCGTCCCTGGGTCACCTCGGGTCGCTCGTGCGTGTAACCTAGTCTGTAGTCGAGCTTGATGAGCGACTGGAGGGCATGCCGCATCGTGTGGTAGGCACTGCCTGGGTGGACGTTGTGTCCTGTAGCGGTGATGCGTGCAGAGGCTGCGTGAAAGCATTCGTACTCAAACTCGCCCTCAAGTCCGCCGTCGATGGTGTAGGCATAGGTCGCCTGAAGCTGGGTCTCGTCGAAGGACTCTAGTCCTCGCCCGACCTCTTCGTCTGTCGTGAAGGCTAGTGCGATAGGTCCGTGCGCTAGCTCGGGCTTGCTCTGAAGCTCCGCAGCAAGAGTCATCAAGATGGCGACGCCCGCCTTGTCGTCAGCTCCGAGGAGTGTCGTCCCATCGCTCGTGATGAGCGTATGCCCCACATAGCGCAGCAGGTCGGGGTAGTCGCTGGGACTCAGTATGCTGCCCTTGAGCTGTATCGGCTTGCCGTCGTAGTTGGGGTGGAGACAGGGTGAGACCTTTTCGCCAGGAGCTTCGGGCGAGGTGTCTACATGAGCGAGGAGTGCGATACGAGGCACCTTTTCGTAGCCAGCAGTGGCAGGGATTTGTGCAATCAGATAGCCTGCATCGTAGCAGGTGGAGGGTATCTGTAGCTCCGTTAGCTCGGTGTGAAGCAGGTGGAGCAAGTCCCACTGACAGGGTGTCGAGGGCTTCGTCGGGCTATTCGGATCGGAGGTGGTGTGCACCTTTACGTAGCGGAGAAATCGCTCTAGGAGTTGGCTCATAGCGTGTGCCGATGCTTAGCGCTGCTTGATGATACTGTTGATGACACGGCAAGTGCAGATGAGCTTGCCACTCTGGGTGGAGTAGATGTCTACGTTCCAGACGTGTGTGCTGCGCCCTTTGTGGAGTATCGTGGCGACGCCGCGCACGGTGTCTCCGACGACTGTCGAGGAGACGTGGTAGCCACTCACCTGCATGCCGACCTGTATCTCGCCTTCGTTGGCGATGGCTACAGATCCTAGTCCCGCGAGGGTCTCGGCAAAGGCTAGTGAAGCTCCTCCGTGCAGTATACCCATGGGTTGTCTCGTACGATTGTCCACGGGCATCGTACCTGTGACATAGCCACGGGCTATCTCTGTGCAGCGCATACCGAGCGTGCCCATGAGCGTATTGGGCATGATTTCGTTGGCATCTTCTGGGTCAAAGGGAACTCCGTCGTAGCGCAACTTGATCTGCTTGGTGATCATGTGGGCTAAGCCCGCAGCATCGCAAGAGGTGGTGATGTAGTCGGCGCAACTCTTGAGTGGCTCGGGAGCGTTTGCCATAGCTACGCCCAGTCCAGCACGCTGTACCATGGCAACATCCTCTAGGGTGGTGCCGACGGCGATGATGTTTTGCTGATTGAGGTCTAGTCGATCGAGGATAAAGTCGAGTGCTCCTCGCAGGCTGACGCCAGAGGCTACGATCGAAAGCTCATTCATCGGCTCATCGTAGAGGGTAGCGGTCAAGCCTTGTGCTGCGTTGAGCTGGTCGCTCAGCTTAGCCAGGCGATCTTGTCTGGCTAAGATGATAGCTCTAAAGATCGGCTCGGCGGGAGCTTTGAAGGGCTCATCTGCCTTGGTCAAGTCTAGGATTGGCATGCCCCAGAGCTTGGCGAGCTGGAGGATACGTGGCTGATGGGTCTTGGTGGTGTAGAGTGCTTTCTCACCTATGAGTGCGAGCGTGTAGTCGCTATCGACCAGCTCGTAGAGATGCGTGAGTTGCTCAGCACTCAGAGGACGAGAGGCTAGCTCACGACCTGTGCGACAGTTGTGAATGCGTGCGCCTAGATGGGAGATGATGTAGCCGCTGTTGCGCGGTAGTTGCAGCTGCTCCGAGATATTCAGGAGACTACTCATAGGCGCTTCGCTGGCGACCGCCACACGCAGGGCGTACTCCTCCTGCACCTCTAGGAGAGCTTCGCGGTCCTCGAGAGCGATCTCGCCATTGCTCCCGAGTAGGCAGTTGCGGTCTTTGATGGCGAGGAACTTATAGCCGCCACTCTTTGCTTGATTCATCATATTACTCCTTAATTATAATGCGGACCAGTTAAACTGTACCCCGATGCGCCCGCTGTAAGGCTGCGACATGTCGTAAGCACCTAGTCCGTAGTGCTGACTGTCGAAGGTGGCAAAGAGCGTCCACATCTTGGTCAAGCGGTACTGCGCCGTCACCTCAGCGGTGAGCCTTGTGAGCGAACCCCTAGCGGCACCCTCGCGAAGCCCGGTCTTGGGAGCTTGGGCGGGGTGCAGGATCTTGGTCGTGAGACTGGTGTCGTAGTAGACCACCCCACGAAGGTCTAGGCGCTTGGTAGGACGAACGGCCAACTTCGCATAGCCCTGGAAGTAAGGCTTGGGGACACGGAATGAGTAGTTGGCAAGACGGTTGAACTGCGCTCCGAGGCTCAGTTCACATGCCTTTGCGATGACGGTAGAGAGGTCTAGACCAGCGTAGAAGATGTCGAGCTTCGTGTACTCGTTGCGCTGTGACTGTAGCCATGAGCCGTACAGCTCTTCGCCCGTGTAGTAGGGTAGGAGGTTGAAGCCATAAGTGCGGGCGTAATGATCGTACCCACCGTACAGCTCGTAAGTGCCAGAGCCGAGCTGGAGCTTGACTCCTGTGCGAGAGGCGAGCTGCTGACGCTCAGGTCTAGGCAGTGCGTTGAGCATGATGCCTGGTATGCGAGCTAGGTAGTCAAAGGGGTTGACATCTTGTAGCCCGCCCGACGCCTGCAGGTACCACTCCCAGCGTCTCTGATCAGAGAGCGAGAGGCGAACCTCTGGGTAGACCAAAACCTCTTGGTTGGCTAAGTCTACGCCCACACCACCTGAAAAGTCTAGATCGGCAAAGTTAACGAACCCACGATAGCGGAACTGCGGGTGCGCCCCTAGGAGGAAAAGATGAGACGGCTGGCCCGTGCGGATACGCATATCGGCACCTAGTCCGAGAGACCAGTCGTCAGAGAGCTGCACAGCGGTAGCTCCATCGGCGTCTATCACGTGCATGTGCTCGCTTGCAATGAGATCTCTTTGGGCTGGGCTGGGTAGTGAGTGGGATAGGAAGGCGTAGCGTGCGCCAAGGTCAAAAGACCAGTTCTGCGCCTGGAGGTTGTCTATGCGTCCCGTCAGACTGTACTCGCGCAGTGCATCTTGCCAGCCAGTGCGGTCCAGTAGGGGTATCTCGTTCATCTGCATCCTCTGCTGCGTGGGCGTATGCGCAAAGATATGACTGCGTATGCCTCCCTGCAGCTTGATCATGCTCTCTCGCCAGTGGTAGCTGTAGCCTAGGACGCCTTCCGTAGCGTGGCGGTACATATTGGTCTGGTCGGGGACTTCCTCGAGGTAGTGATAGTCCGCATCGGACTCATCAATCGGGCCATGCACAGAGTGGTTGGGCCAGTTCTTGCTGAGCGAGAAAAGCTCCGACCGATGCGTCAGATCGAGGGAGAGGACGTTGTGCTGGCTCCCAAAGTGCCACTGACCCGCCAAATCCCCACCGAAAGCTGGAGCAAAGCCACCGAAGAGACGAGCCATGATGCCATTGTACGGCTGAGGCACCTCACGGGCAAAGCCAGACAGTTGTGGCGTTGGTGCTGGCGAGAGGGTCGGCGTGAAGTCTCTCGTGGAGCGAGGCGTAGCTGGATTGTAGCGCTCGATCTGAGGCTTCGTCAGAGGTATCGGGGTAAAGATAGGATTGGTGTCATCGATCTGTCTCACCTTGTCGCTCACCACGGTAACCTCGCGGCTGATCGTGTCACGCTCGGCCAATGTTTTGGTGTTTTGAGCTAAAGCAGGGAGTAGTGTGCTGAGCAGGATTAGGAGGAGACTATATAGTCGTTTCATCGCTTGTAGACTTAATCGTTGGAATAGTAGGGTAGAGGGATATTAGCGAGCGGTGCTCTGGCGAAGCTGTGCGAGCTTCTCTGCAGCACGCTGACGTATCGGCGAGCTCTCGTCGGTGTAGTTCTTGAGCAGGCTCTCGAGGTATAGTCTTGCCGTGTCGGGGTCTCCCTTGGCGAGGTACCAGTCGGAGAGCGTTATGATTGTCTCGGCAGATAGTTCGGGGTCTGGGTAGGCGTCGTTGACCAACTTGTCGAGTAGCTGCTTCGAGTAGCTCTGCTGGATCTTGTTGGAGACGTAGTATTGCGCTAATAGGAGCGTGCCCTGGGTGCCAGCGTAAGTTTCTATACGGGCGACAAGTGGCTTCAGTAGCGACTCGATCTGGTTGCCCCGACCTGTCTTCACGTAGCTGGTCGCTAAGCGACAAGTTAGGAGGTCTAGTTGCTCTTGGCTCCACCCCTTAGACTTGTCTAGCTGTGGGGTTACGACCTTGATGACCCACTCATACTGTCCCGCTTGGAGCGCGCTTTCGGTAGCCGAGAGCAGTGTCGTCTGATAGTTCGCAGGCTCTAGCGGTAGTGTGAGTAGCTCCTGCTGCAAGGGCAATGCCTGCGCATAAGCTCGCTGATGAAGGCGCATGGCTGACATCTTCTGAAGCAAACCGATGTGTAGCTCCTGCGATAGTTGCTTGCGGCTGGGGTAGATGCGCTCATAGAGTGCTAGAGCGTCCGCCTCCTTACCAGCTCGCTCGTAGAGGTCGCCCAAGTAGTAGTGCGCTAAGAGCGAAGAGGCTCCCTGGGGCTTCAGAGCTAGATACTCCTTGAGCAAGCGCTCTGCCTGTGGCTGTCGCGACTGGTAAGCACGCTCGGCCGTCTCGAAGGAGATGCTCATCGCCTCGCTCTCGTTGATGGCGTAGCTGCCGCCAATGCTATTCGCGTACTGGACAAACTCTGTGGAGCGACCCTCCTCGATGTAGATACTCTTGAGTGCTTCGTAAGCTTGCTTTGCCTCGCCACTCTGAGGAGCCTCGGCTAGGAGTGCTTTGTAGGTTTCGATAGCTCGGCTCGTCTCATTCCTATTATAATATAGTAGTGCCAACTGCAAGGCAGCCTTGCGCCCATACTCACTCTGTGGGTACTCTTGCGTCAGGCGCGTGAAGGCTCCGATAGCCTCCGCATGCTGTCCCGACAGCTCCATAGCGCGTCCCTGATCGTACATAGCTCGAGGTTTGTAGAGACTGTTGGGGTGGCGAGCGACCAACTTATCGAGAGCAGCTATCTGAGCCTTGTAATCCTTCTTGAGGCCCTCAATGTCTGACAACATGTAGAGCGCATAGACCTGATTGTCAGGTGCGAGTCTATAAGCCTCCTCGTAGTAGCGAACGGCCGGCGTGTAGTGACCCTGCATGTAGTGTGTGTCTCCTAGACGGGCGTGGACATCAGCTTGTAGCGTGTTGTCGAGCGTGCCCTCTTGGAGTAGTATGGAGAGTGTCTGTGTGGCAGCACTGTACTGCTTCTGCTTGATCTGGCTGTAGCCTAGTAGGTAGCGAGCTATCTGTAGCTGCTTGCTAGAGGCTGTGCGCTTATTGAGGATGGCCGTGAGGGCTTGTGATGCTTGCTTGTAAGCTCCTTGCTGAGAGAGGAGCTGCGCCCCTAGTAGCTCAGCCTCGGTCTGGTGAGCAGACTTTATGGTAAGCTGCTGCGCCTGCTGGTTGTAGCGCTGGGCTAGAGCTAAGTCTCCGGCTTGTTGCGCCTGCTGCGTGAGCTGATTGAGCAGATAGCACTGCGCCTCTACAATTACAGGCGAAGGGTTCTTGATACGTCCTATGGAGGCTAGACTAGTCTGGTAGTCGGGGCTGCGGTAGTAGCTCTCGATGAGAAAGCGCTCCATAGCCTCACGGTGTGCCGACTGTGCGAATGTGTTGAGAAACTCCTCGCAGAGCCTCACCTCCTGACCAAACGAACCGCTAGCCTTGCTGCGCATCAGCAATACCTGCTCATACATGGCAGCCTCACGGATCGTGGGTGCTACGGCTCTATCTGCCGCCACCTGATAGGAGGCAAGGGCTTCGGAGTAAAGCCCCATATCTCTACGAGCACGTGCTAGGTAGAGGTTGGCCACGCCACTGGTCTCCGCATCGCCACGCGTCGCTAGGAGTAGGTGCGGGATCGCTTGCTCCGTGCGCTCCGTCTCCATATAGGCAGCCGCGAGGATGAGTTGGTCTTCTGGAGTCAGGGCATTAGCCTTTTGCTCTGCTAATGGAGCCAGACGTTCGATAGCTTTGCTCGGCTCCTCGAGACGATACCAAGCATTTGCCTCTAGGATCTGACTCTCCGTACGCTGCTCCTCCGAGAGATGTGCCGTGGCGAGTGCCTCGGTGTGCGTGAGCACCGACTGATAGTTTTGCCGATAAAGGGCTATCCGTGCCAGTCCTAGACGTGCATCGTACTGTAGATCTCCCTGATCTTGTATCGGGATGAGTGTGCGCTCAGCCTTGTCCAGATTGTTTTGCGCGATGTATAGCTGCGCTAGATAGAGCCTAGCCACATCGCCCCAGTAGTCATCACCTGCAGCGGTCATCTCAAAGAGCTGCTCTACCTGCTCCACAGGACGGCCAGACAGTAGGAGTGCGTAGGCCATCTTGACCTGCCACTCGCTGCGTGCCTCACGTGTCAGGGTCCGCTCACGTACCTGCTCTAGCGTATGGCGTGCACGATTGTACTCCTTATTATATAGGTAGTGTGTAGCACGAGCTATACGAGCGACCTGCGCCTGACGGGAGATGGGATTGGTGGTGATATACTCCTCCAGCTCGGCAGCAGCACTCGGACGACCCAGCAGATGCGCCCCATAGGTGGCAAACCACCCATCCACCTTGCTCAGACGTTGTGCAGGGGTGAGGAGCGTCGTGGTACGTAGCGGTGAGCCAGCTGCGAGTGTCACCTCGATAGTATGCTAGATC
>URKO01000048.1 GCA_900548415.1 uncultured Porphyromonas sp. | reverse complement strand
CCACAAAGTTACATGAAAGTCCTTTACCTCGCCACACACAATGCTCACAAGCTCCTCGAGATCCAGTCGATGCTCGGAGATACTTGCGAAGTGCGCTCAGCCTCTTCGCTAGGACACTATACAGCTCCCGACGAGAGCGCCTCCACGCTCCTAGGCAATGCCATCATCAAGGCGCAAGCTCTCTACGACCTCTACCACAAGCCTTGCATTGCGGACGATACGGGGCTCTTTGTCGAGGCACTAGGCGGTGATCCAGGCGTGCACTCAGCCCGCTACGCTGGTCGTGATGGTGACGATGTGGCTAATAGGAAGCACCTTCTGGACTCCTTAGCCTCACACCCCGAGCCGTGGCGCGCTTACTTCGAGTGTGTCATCGTACTGATCGATAGTCAGGGCGAGCAGCACCACTTCGTGGGGCGTGTAGCGGGACGTATCTTAGACCACGAGGAGGGTTCCGAGGGCTTTGGCTACGACAGCCTCTTCGTGCCAGAGGACTTTGACAAGACCTTTGCCATGATGAGCCCACAAGAGAAGAACACCATCAGCCACCGCACACGAGCCGTAGAGCAGCTCCGCACTTATCTTACCAAGCACAGCCTATGAAAGCCTCTATACACCTACTCCTCCTCCCGCTCCTTCTATGCACCCTCCCGCTCGCAGCTCAGGAGCAGCTGTGGCAGTGGCATCTAGCCGTAGGAGATGTAGAGCTTGTGGCAGATCTGCCCGAGCAGGTACTCTTCACCACTGGGGGCGTCATCGGTACCGTCTCTCCAGAGCATCCCGATGAGATACATCTCCTCGATGGCTTGACGCCTATCAGCGACCTTGATGCCGAGATGATCCGCTACTCGCCTAGCCACAAGGTCACCACGGTCTACTACAGATCGGGACGTATAGACCTCATCTACAGTGATCGCATCTACAACCTAGTGGGCATCAGCGACAATAGCAACCTCAACGACAAGACCGCCACACGTATCTTCTATCATAAGGATTACGCCTTCATTGCGGGTCGCTTCGGGCTCATGCAGATAGACCTCAGCAATCATCAGATCGCTGCCACAGCCTTCCTAGGCAAAGAGGTGCTAGACGCTTTCGCTCTAGACGAAAAGCTCTATGCGCTGACCAGCGAAGGGCTGCGCTCGAGCACTCTCTCGCAAAACCTCCAAGACCCCGCCTCGTGGAGCCTCGTCGAGGGCTTGCCGCAGAAGGAGATAATCAGTGCCGCCGCCCTACCCGACGGCTCGCTCTGGTACATAGACAGCCTGCACACCCTCTATCGCTCTACGCTACCCCAGGTCAGTGCCACCCCTCAGACGATGGCGCAGAGCGGCTGGGCTGAGCAACTCTTCCCGACGGCCGATGGAGTAGCGGTCGCAGGAGCTGACTCGCTCATCGTATGGAGAGCTAGTGGCGAGCGCATACGCATCGACCTCCCCGCCCGTCTGCAGAGCCTCTCAGGCGACAGCTCACCGGACAGGCTTTGGTTCACAGCGGGAGGATCTCTCTACAAAGCTAACCTCGCCTCCGCCTCCGAGGGCAAAGTATCTCTCGAAAAGCTAGTCCTCGAAGCCAACGCTCCGAAGGTCAACAAGCACTTCTACCTCACACACCAGCATGGCAGGCTCTACTCCGTCAGTGGAGGGCGTCGCTCCAACGCTTACTGGCAACCTGGTCACATACAGATCTACACCCCACCGCGATGGGACAACTGGACTTACTGGCAGATCGTCGAGCAGACCAACTACGTCGCCGTCTACGACCTCGTCTCCATAGCCGTCGACCCGCATGATGCCGACCACTACTTCGTTGGCTCGTGGGGAGAGGGACTCTATGAGATACAAGGTCGCCAGGTCGTCAATCGCTATACACCAGAGAACAGCCCCTTAGTCAGAGCTTGGGACGATGACTCACCCTCAGCGCACAACGTCCGTGTCGGCTCGCTATGCTACGACCATAGAGGCAACCTATGGATGGCTCAAGGTCAAGGCACCGTCGCTAACCCCCTCGTGGTGCGCACTCCTGATGGCACGATGAAAGCCATCTCGTATCCAGACATAGAGCTGGTCAATGCTTTCGGACCTATGCTGGCTCTGCCCAATGGTGTCAAGTGGTTACTCATATTTCACCGAGGTGCGGATGGCAATAACGGCGTCTTCATCTTTGACGACAAGGGTACGCCACTGGATCAGTCAGACGATGAGTACCGCCTCGTCACTAAGTTTGTCGATCGCACAGGCAAGGAGATCGCTGCCAAGTACTACTACGACCTAGCTCTAGATCCCTCTGGTAGCCTTTGGATAGCTACAGACAAAGGCCCCATCAGCATTGCCAGTCCTAGCACATTCATCTCACAAAGCACCCCGCTAGCCTCTAGACCCGTAGGGGGACAGGAACCCAACCTTTACTATGTCCTCGACAATATGCCCATCACCGCCATCGCCATTGATGCGCTCGGCAACAAGTGGTGCGGTACGGGGTCAGACGGTCTCTACCTCCTCTCCTCAGACGGCACGCAACTGCTAGCTCACTACACCAAGGACAATAGTCCTCTACTCACCAACGACGTAATCTCTCTCGCCATCGACAAGGAGCGTGGAGAGCTCTACATAGCAACCTCAGTGGGGCTTGTCTCCTTATATATAGGTCAGACGAGCGACTGGTCTGCACAGAGCAAAGAGGTCTACATCTATCCCAACCCGGTACGCCCAGAAGATCCCGACCAGGTCACACTCTCCAAGCTCCCCGCAGGTACTACGGTACGCATCTTAGATAGTGCTGGCAATCTGATCTATCAGGAGGTCGCACGGACAGGCGAGCTCACCATCATCACCCGCCTACCAAGTGGTGAGCGTTACCCCTCAGGCATTTACCACGCATTACTATCAGACAGCGAGGGCAAGCACAGCTACTCTATCCCCTTTGCCGTCATATAATCTATACATAAGCTTTTATGAAGAAACTTCTCTTACCCTTACTCCTATTACTATCCAGCATCATGCTACTAGCACAGAGTGAAAGCACCAACCGCACGGACGGAGCCATCACACCAGAGCTCCTGCAGAAGCTCCAGCAAGCTACTCCAAAAGCTCCTGCTGAGCGAGCCCTGCACAACAGTATCGTACAGAACGGCATGGTACTCGCCAATGCCGAACTCATGACACCGCCCGACGATCACTTCACCTACCGAGTACCTACGAAGGGGATCACCGATCAGAAGCGGTCTGGACGCTGCTGGCTCTTCACCGGCTTCAATGTCCTGCGAGCTAAGTTCATCAAGGACAACAACCTCGGAGAGTTTTACTTCTCTCACTGCTACTCCTTCTTTTGGGATCAGCTAGAGAAGACCAACCTCTTCCTCGAGGGCATCCTCGAGACCCGTACGCTCCCCATCACCGACCGCAAGGTAGAGTGGCTCTTCCAGCACCCGATCAATGACGGCGGGCAGTTCACCGGGATCTCAGACAACCTCCTCAAGTATGGTGTCGTGCCCAGCGACGTGATGCCCGAGACCTACAGTAGCAACAACACCTCGCGCCTCTCCTCGCTCATAGCCAAGCTCCTCCGTCAGGGTGGCATGGAGCTGCGTAGCAAAGCCCAGCAAGGTGCCACACTAGCAGAGCTTCGCAAGGATAAAGAGACTACCCTACAAGCCATCTACCGTCTCCTATGCCTCAACCTTGGCACACCGCCCACAACCTTTGAGTATACCCTCAGAGATGCCGACGGCAAGGTACTCTCGACCAAGGAGTACACCCCGCTAAGCTTCTACCAGGAGATGATCGGTCTCAACCTCAAGGACGACTACGTGATGATCATGAACGACCCCTCGCAGCCCTACTACGAGACCTACGCTATCGAGTATGATCGCCATGCCTGGGACGGCAAGGACTGGACCTACATCAACCTCCCGATGGAGGAGATCAAAGAGATGGCTATCGCCTCCCTCAAGGATGGCAACATGATGTACTACTCTTGTGACGTAGGCAAGGAGCTCAATAAAGAGTCTGGCCTACTCACCCTCGGCTACGACGACTACGAGGCGATCACGGGCGTCCCGATGACTATGACAAAGGGCGAGCGCATCGCATCCTTTGACAGTGGCTCCACACACGCCATGACTCTCGTCGCGGTAGACCTAGACAAGTCAGGCAAGCCCACCAAGTGGATGGTAGAGAATAGCTGGGGGGCTACCTCAGGGCATCAGGGACACTTGATCATGACGGACGCATGGTTTGACGCATACACCTTCCGTCTTGTAGTCAATAAGAAGTACCTCACGCCACGTGCCAAGGCACTCCAGGGCAAGACACCCAAGCTACTCCCCCCGTGGAGTCCTATGTTTCGTGCCGAAGAGTAATCGTGTAGTCGCATAGCGACCATCATCTAAGGTCATCAGATAGCATAACTATCGCGTTGGTCGCTATCTGAGCCAAATTATACAGAGTACCTAGAGCAAGCCCAATCGCTTCGATGAGACGGTTGGGCTTGCTACTTTATCTCATACCGATAGACAACAATAGCTTCTCTTATAGTTAAACGAAAAGCATTACCTTCGCAGTCAGCTACGTTCAGTCAACGAACAAGCTCATCATTAACTATTATGCCGACCTCCAGACTACTACATAACCTGTTGTTTCCTCCGAGACACCTCGCTATCGATGTACTCGTAGAGGCTGTACAGGGCAAGACGATCCTCATCACAGGCGCATCGTATGGTATCGGGGAGGCTTTAGCGCATCGTCTTGCTGAGGCTGGTGCACACTTGATCCTTGTAGCACGCACAGCTGAGCGCCTGGAGGCTCTAGCAGATGATCTGGCAACGATGGCAGCCTCCGTGCAGTGGCGGAGCGTGGATCTGAGAGATGAAGAAGAGGTGGCAGATCTAATCACATGGGTACGAGCAAACTATTCACAGCTCGATGCGCTAATACTCAATGCGGGGAAGTCGATACATCGCGCTTTCTACGACTCGCTAGATAGGTATCACGATGTGGCGCGAACGATCACGACGAACTACACCAGCTCCGTGCAGCTCATTATGGGACTAGCCTCGCTCCTACCCCATGGTAGTCAGATTATCGCTTCCAATGCAGCTAGCACCTTAATGCCCCCAGCTCCTGGGTGGTCTGCTTATCAAGCCTCCAAGAGTGCTTTAGACAGCTATCTACGAGCTATTCGTCCAGAGCTACGACAGAGAGGGGTGGTGGTATCGCTACTTTACTTGCCCCTAGTACGCACGAGGATGATCGCACCAACTGAGATGTACCGCTCTGCGCCAGCTCTCACGCCCGAAGAGGCTGCCGAGCGTATAGCTTGCCTACTCTGTAGTAGACGAGCTAGCTTTATCCCGTGGTGGGTGCGGTTAGCTCGTCCGTTTATGTCTCTCTTGCGTCCAGTTTTTCAGTCTATTGCTATGCGTCACCTATGAGTCGGAACTTACTGCACAAACTATATCGCCTGCACTTGCTCTCACCGAGCGGTATCGCACGCTTGCTCCATGCGCTATGGCGTGAGGGAGTCAACTTGATGGCAGTGACCCGCTTTACCACACACTACTATCCCTCTATGCTAGCTGTCGCTGATGAGAGGCAAAGCTACACTTACCAGGAGCTCTATGCCAAAGCTAGAGCTTGGGCTACTGTCCTCTACGAGCAAGGCTGGCGACAAGGCATGCGCTGTGCACTGCTAGGGCGTAACTCGTCGGAGATGGTGATCGCCTCTCTAGCTCTCTCGCGTCTCGGGGTACACATATATTATATGAGTACAGATCTAAGCAAGGAGCAAGTGAGACAACTATGTCAAGAGAGACAGATAGAGACGGCTCTCGTGCAGGAGGAGTATGCCGACCGAATGCCTAGCGATCTAGACGTCAAGCTACTAGATGAATTAAACAAGAGCGATGAAAGTCTCGGTCCAAGGCGCATCCCGAAAAGTCGTGGAGGACGTATCATCGTTCTGACAGGAGGCTCGTCGGGTCACTACAAGGTAGCTGCACGCAAGCCTAGTGTGACCGCCTTCCTGCATCCTTTCTTAGCTTTGCTCAGAGAGATCCGACTAGATGAGTGCCGATCAGTCTACATCGCCCCACCACTCTACCACGGCTTTGGCTTAGCTTCGCTGATTGTTGCTCTGGTGATGGGACGTAGCGTTTACCTACGCAAGCGCTTTGACGCTCAGTCCGCTACACGACTACTCTCGGAGCACTCCATTGAAGTACTCATAGCTGTACCACTCATGCTACGACGACTGATCAATGAGTCGCCAAGCGAAATACGATCGTTGCGACGTATACTCTCGGGCGGAGCACCACTCGACACACCACTAGTGAGAGCCGTAGAGCAGCATTGGGGGGCTGTACTCTACAATCTATATGGGACGAGCGAGGCCGGATTCTTTATATTGGCTACGCCTGAGATCTTGTACAACGCACCTCTAGCACTGGGCAAGCCTATACGTGGTGTGCGGTGCAATATTGTCAGACCTGATAATCAAGGAGTAGGCGTGCTAGCCGTCCGCAGTGGCTGGGCTATGGATGAGCGTAAGGGGAGCTGGCAGGAGACGGGCGATCTAGTATGGATGGACGAAAGCGGGGTACTCTTCCTGCGAGGACGAGATGACTCGATGATTCTCTCGGGTGGCGAAAACGCTTATCCAGAGGTACTCCGCGAAGCTCTGGCCACCCTTGATGCGGTAAAGGATGTAGCTGTGGTTGCTTATCCAGATTTAGAGTTTGGCACACGGTTGGCAGCATTCGTAGTATTAAAGGCAGATCACAACTCTACCTCTGAGGAGGATCTACGGCTTCTGCTCTCAGCAAAGTTGCCTCGCTACCAGATGCCTGGGAGGATCATACGCTTAGCTGCATTGCCACGATTGGAAAATGGTAAAGTGGCAGAGGGTACACTCAAAGAGATGATGGAGGTAAACAGCACAAGCAGAGGAGCGGTATGAAGATCGTGCATAGTAGATGGATCCCCTTTAGGGGCTTCTCAGCGATCAACCTCTTCGGAGTTATCTTCGTGCGCAAGGATCTACCCGACAGGTATCTGTCAGACCCGCTCTGGCTAGAGACCATCGTACGTCACGAGCGTATCCACACCCGTCAGATGGTGGAGCTGCTGGTGATCCCGTTTTACCTCATATATATCATAGAGTGGTTGGTACGTCTCGCTATCTGTCGCGATGCCGAGTGTGCCTACCGCTCTATCTCTTTCGAGCAGGAGGCTTACGCCCATCAGGACGACCCTGAGTACCGCCAGCGAAGGAAGCCATACGCCTTCCTACGCTACTGGCGGTTCTAAATTCTTTTTTCGTACCTTTGCAATCGTCTAGCGAGAGACATCGCCCAGATGGCGGAATTGGTAGACGCGTCGGTCTCAAACACCGATGGGGTAACACTCGTGCCGGTTCGATCCCGGCTCTGGGCACCAACAAAAAGGGGTAAGT
>URKO01000047.1 GCA_900548415.1 uncultured Porphyromonas sp. | reverse complement strand
GACACTGAGGCTTACTACAAGCGTGCTTACTACAAGTTTGAGATCAAAGACCTCTCTGGAGCACTCGCTGATGTAAAGCGAGCTATGGCTAAAGACTCCCATCCCAACCCCTCAACCTACCTCCTCCGTGGAGACATCTATGCTGCTCAAGGTAAGAGCACGCAGGCCAAAGCTGACTACAAGACCGTACTGGAAAACACATATAGTGGTGATCCCCGTACACGCATCTTTGCTCTCATAGGTTTGGGTAATAAGAAACAAGCGATGCAAATCCTAACCGATCAAATCAACCGTTATAAAGAGTTTGATGACTTAGACGATAGCAACTTCTATCTCCTGCTTCGTACGCTCATAGCGTATGGGAAGGTAGAGCTAGCACGCTACTTCAGGGAGATCTCTACGGAGTGGGGTTATCCCTATCCTTGCGTGAATGAAAACACACGAGTCGTGAAAAACAATCCAAAGTACAAGGAGCTACAAAAGAGAGGGGTCAACATCCTGTAATCCTCCTGCTGGTTATGAACGCGCCAGACGAATCTACAACGATTTGAAAACTATTCGCTACCTTTGACTCCACAAGCAAGTATAACCTATCAAATATGAGTACCCTTATGAACAACTTACTCAAAAAAGCATTTGCGCTCTGCGCCCTCATCCTCGCTACGGGATACTGTCTCTCAGCACAAGTAGTCGTCGTACAGGGCGAGCCAGAGGCTCCACTGCCACAGACGCTCAACGAGGTGCGCCTCAACCTCCTAGCACCCGTAGCCTTCAAGGCTATATCATTGGAGTACGAGCGCTCTACAGCGAAAGTAAAAGACCTCGGCTTCGGAGCTACCATCAGCGCCAGCTTTGCCCATACTGGAGATTATGAAACCACGATCTTTCCTACTTTTGGTGTGATGCCATACGCACGTTGGTACTTTGGTGGCAAGAAGCTCGCAGCCACAAGACTGAACTCAGGCTTCTTTATCGAGGCAAATACAGCGATCAACTACCATCGGTATACTCGAAACAGCTACAAAGAGTATTACGGAGGAGAGCCAACGAACGAGACGAAGCAAGGCACCTCTTGGGGCATCGGCCTCGGCGGTGGCTGGAAGCTAGTCTCTCGCAGCAACTGGAGTGGCGAGATCAGTCTGCGTGTAGGTCGCAACCTCGTGAAAGGCGATGGTGCTGATGACATGTACGTCTACCCCGCTATATCCGTGGGCTACCGCTTCTAGTCATCCACCTACTAACTTTTTAGAGAGGGCATCTGGAAAAGATGTCCTCTCTCCTTTTTTCTACGCCTATCCTATTCCGAAGCTTCACACCCTCTCAGGGCTGACGCATTACAATAATTTAGAGCTGGCTACATATCAAAACGGTACTATGTCGGGGAAAAGTGATTTCCACGTGGATATTTCAAAATCTCCACGTGGAGAATAAAAAATTCTTCGGAGGAATCAAATGAAACTTCGGAGGAATGAAATGAAACTTCGGAAGAAATGAATCACGCCCACGTGGAAAAAGAAAAATATCCACGTGGAGATTTGAGATTTCCCACGTGGATATTCGAGAAAGGAGGGAATCGGACGAATTTCCCCGTAAAGATATGTAAATAGAGATTAGAGGTTAGAAGTTAGAGATTAGAATTTAGGATCGGAGAGATCGGAGGGGGAGAGATTAGAGGTTAGAAGCTAGAGATTAGAAATTAGGATCGGAACTTTCGGAAGGCTCGGGAGTGTTTAGCGAGATGGCGTCCGCCCCCCGAACCAGCCTGGACGGGTAACAAACTTAACGCTGTAACCCTTCGATACAGCGGACGCACGAGACGTGTAGTGATATGTGAGGATGCGGTAGCAGACGCGGGAGAAGGGGACGCAGAGTTCGTGCGGCTAGCCTTTGCGGTGCTGTATCGTCGAGTAGGCCTGCTGGAGTAGCTCGAGAGTATCACGCGCTGCCTCCTGCTGGGCGCGCTTCTTACTGCTGCCAGCACCGCGCCCTACGGGCTTGCCATCGATCCAGACGCTGTAGACGAAGTGATCGTGTGGCGCCATATCGTGCTCCTCGAGACGAAATTCGTGCGAGAGGTGATGCTTCTGCACCCACTCGATGAGCTCGCTCTTATAGTTCTGGATACTCGCCACCGTGTGCGCCTGCATATCTCGATAGGTGGGGAGGATAAAGTCGCGGACGAAGTCCTGCGTACGGGCATAGCCCTGATCGAGGTAGATGGCTCCGATGAGTGCCTCCACAGTGTTGCCGTAGATGTCTACCGAGTTGTCTAATGCGCTCGGCACCATGACGATATAACGCTCTAGATGCAGACGTCGGCCCACCTCGTTATTGACGGGACGGCTCACGAGCGAGCTCTTGCACTTGCTCAGCTCACCTTCGTCCCATGTGGGGTGGAGGTGATAGAGGTAGGTGCAGATAGAGGCTTCGAGGACTGCGTCACCGAGGAACTCAAGTCGCTCATTATTGAGCTTCTCACCACCCTCCCCGATGATCGTGCAGGAGCGGTGACGCATCGCTAGCAGGTAGAGGTCTGTGCGGACTGGCACGATGCCTATCCGATCGAAGAGTGTCGTCAGATTGGGCGTGCGCTGCGAGCTGCCACCACGTATGCCGCGCCACCAATGCAGCCAGCGCTCTCCTAGCTCCTGAAGCCACATCCTAGTCCTAGAGCGTCTCATCAGACTCATAGCTCTGCCTCTCTAAAGGAGCAAAAAGAGCGACACCCCTCCACACTCGTCGACTCTAAAGTAACGTGCGTGAAGGGGTGTCGCTGATATAGTGTCATGAGTTGATACGGTGCGTGTGCGCTTACTGAACCTTCTTGAAGATGACGCAGGCGTTGTGGCCTCCGAAGCCGAAGGTATTGCTCATGGCTACGTTGACGGTACGCTTTTGCGCCTTGTCAAAGGTGAAGTTGAGCTTGTAGTCTATCTGATCATCTTCGTCGCCTGGCTCATGATTGATGGTCGGTGTGACGACATCTTCCTGGATGGACTTGACGATAGCCATGGCCTCTAGAGCTCCCGTAGCACCGAGGAGGTGCCCTGTCATAGACTTTGAGGAGCTGATGTTGAGATCGTAAGCTTTGTCGCCCCAGACGCTTTGGATCGCCTTGACCTCTGAAGCATCACCGACGGGTGTCGAGGTGCCGTGAACATTGATGTAGTCTACATCCTCGGGCTTCATGCCTGCATCCTCTAGGGCGCGGGTCATCACGAGCTTGGCACCCAGTCCCTCTGGGTGGCTAGCGGTCAAGTGATATGCATCGGCCGATAGACCGAAGCCGGCAAACTCTGCATAGATCTTAGCACCACGAGCGACCGCATGCTCATACTCCTCTAGTATAAGGATAGCAGCACCCTCGCCTAGCACAAAGCCGTCACGACTTGCGCTGAAGGGACGAGAGGCGGTCTCGGGAGAGTCGTTGCGTGTGGAGAGAGCGTGCATGGCATTGAAGCCACCGATACCAGCGACCGTCACAGCAGCTTCACTACCACCGGCCACCATCATCTTTGCCTTGCCGAGACGTATCATGATAGCTGCATCGATGATCGCATTCGTCGAGGAGGCACAAGCTGAGGCAACGCTATAGTTGGGTCCATGGAAGCCGTACTCGATCGATACGAGTCCAGCAGCGATGTCGGAGATCATCTTCGGAATGAAGAAGGGGTTGAAGCGGGGCCCCCGCTCGGGATCATACTGCATGATCTCCTCCTGGAAGGTCTCTAGCCCTCCGATACCTGCGCTGATGATGACGCCGACCTCGTTTTTGTCGACATGCTCTAGGTCTACAGCTGAGTCTGCGATCGCCTCTTTTGTTGCCACGAGGGCGAGCTGAGTGTATCGGTCATAGCGACGTACCTCCTTGCGGTCGAAGTGCTCTTCTGGATTAAAACCCTTGACCTCACAGGCGAACTGGGTCTTGAACTTGGAGGCGTCAAACTGTGTGATGGGAGCTGCTCCACTCTTACCAGCTAGCAGATTTTGCCAAGTGGTAGGAGCGTCATTGCCAATGGGGGTGATGGCACCTAGGCCAGTCACGACTACTCTGTTAAATTGCATAGGCTATATCAAAGTCAAGCGTCAGGGATATGAGGAATCTGCTGCTACAAGCAACAGGTTCTAGCGGTGTAAACTGAATGTGGGAAAATGCACAAGGGCAAGCCCAGCACCCATGCTGGGAGATCTGAGACTTGCCCTCGGGCTATGTATATACGACAGAGGATATAGGTGGTCGCATTAGCTATGCGATGAGACCTCTGTATCGCATGGTGAGGAGAGCACGGTGTCTACTCCTCGAGGTGCTTATGCTAGCTGCTTCTCGATGTAGTCGATAGCGTCGCCAACGGTCTTGATACCCTCAGCCTCCTCGTCGGGGATGGTCATATCAAACTCCTTCTCGAAGGCCATCATCAGCTCGACTGTGTCGAGTGAGTCAGCACCAAGATCGGTCGTGAAGTTGGCCTCACGAGTTACCTCTGAGAGCTCGACGTTGAGCTTGTCTGCGATTAGGTCTTTGACCTTGCTTTCTACTTCTGCGTTCATTGCTTAATAGGTTATTTGATGAATAATTGATTAGTCATACTGGGGCGGTAAAGCATCGGTGCAGACCGCTTGGCTCTGAGGCGTAGCGCATCCGCAGATTTAGCTGTACCTTTGCACAGAAGAGGCGCAAGAGCGTGTAGATGCCACTGCATTTTGCACACATACGCCCCTTATGTGCAACAAATGTACGAAGAAAAATGGAAACCATAGCTATCTTCGCCTCAGGCAATGGAACAAATGCGGAGGCTCTTGTCCACTATCTAGCTCATATAGACGACATTTCTGTCGCACTCATAGCAACTGACAATCCCCACGCTGGAGTCCTCAAGCGTGCTGAGAGACTGGGCATACCGTCCCTCACCTTCCAGCGCAAGGAGATGCGTGAACCCGCATTTGCTAAGCAACTCCGAGAGCAGTATCAGGTGACGGCGATCGTCCTCGCGGGCTTCCTGGGCTTGGTGCCTGAGAGCTTGCTACGCGCTTTCCCGCAGCGGATCCTCAACATTCATCCAGGGCTGCTACCCGACTATGGGGGCAAAGGAATGTATGGCGATCGCGTCCATGAGCGTGTACTAGAGGAGCGCTGCGCCGTGAGCGGCATCACGATCCACCTCATCGACGAACAGTTTGACCGCGGCTCGACGCTCTGCGAGGTGCGTCTAGCGGTTCATCCCGACGACACGGTCGAGACGCTCGCTGAGCGCATCCATCGTCTAGAGCACACCTACTACCCAGTGGTCGTCGCTGACTACCTCACCCGTCCCGACCTCCCACCACTCGTCTAGCGTAGCTAAATGAGACTGTTGCAAAAGTCCACAGTCTCTTAATGATAGAGGGGACCCGATCGCATGGTAGCGGTCGAGTCCCCTCTCTATATATAATGTTGTACTCGAGGGCCTAATCCTCTGACGGCTCTTCGAGTGCACGCTGCGCTTTGAGCTCCTTAAACTTCGCCTGCATGGTCGGATTCTTGTAGGTGAGCTTGCGAATGGTGAGCCCCTCCGCCTTGTCGTTGGCTAGGCGCAGGTTGTTTTCACTACCGAGGAGATTGTCCTTGATCTTCTGCAGATGCTCGATCGACCTGTCGATCTCTTTGATCGCATCCCGAAACTTATTACTCGCTAGGCGGTAGTTGTATCCGAACCTCTCCTTGAACTCCTCTATATCCTCCTCAAAGTGTGTGATATCGATGGACTGCTGCTGCGCCTCGAAGAGCTGCTTGCGTATGTCGAGGCTCTTGCGTGAGGTGGAGACGAGGAGCGTGATCAGCGGCACGAAGAACTGGGGACGGATCACATACATCTTCTCGTAGCGGTGTGACTTGTCGACGATGCCGCCGTTATAGAGTTCGTTGTCTGGCTCTAGGAGCGACACGAGGACGGCATACTCGCACCCCTTCTTGCGTCGATCCTCGTCGAGCTTCTTGAGAAAGTCTTCGTTGTGATGCTTCGTGGAGGTCGTGTCAGACTCGTTTTTCATCTCAAACATGATGGAGATGTACTCTAGCTCACCTTCATCGGCATAGTCACGAAAGATGAAGTCTCCCTTGGTGCCACCGACCACGTCGTTGTCCTTCTCAAAGTATGCGTTGGGATAAAAGGGTCTCAGCTTCTGCTCAAACTCCAAGGCGCAGTGCTGCTCGAGTGTCTCACCCAGCATCTTGGTGGACATGCGAGACTTGAGGTCTTTGTAAAAGTCTACCTCTTGCTCTAGCACCTTCTTCTCTAGCTCGTGTTGCTCTTGCAGTTGCTTGACCTCTAGCTGAGCCTCTTTGCTCTGTAGCTCCACCCGAGCCTGCAGTGCAGTGATCTCTTGCTCCTTAGCTTGTAGTGCTTTCTGGCTCTCGGCCTGCACCTTCAGGCGCTCATTGTCTCGCAGGCTCTCTTGCTGCGCTAGCTGCGCCTGCAGCTCGATGAGCGTTTGCTCTTTGTTGGCCAGAGCTAGCTTCAGATCCGCTTGGCTCTTCTCGCCCATAGCGTCCAGTCTGCTCTGGAGCTGTACCAGCTCGTTGTCTCGTTTTGAGATCTGCTCCTTGAGCGTCGCCTCAGCCTGTGCCACCGCTAGCTGCTGCGCCTGTCGGCTCTGCTCCTCGACCAGCGCCACGCGCTCAGCGAGTGCCTTGTCAAAAGCTTCGCCACGCACCTGCTCTAGCAGCTGCGCATAACCACGCTCATCGATACTAAACGGCTGATGGCAATTCGGACAAACTAATTCGTGCATAGGGATTAGAGGTTAGATGTTAGAGATTAGAAGTTAGAGATTAGGGATTAGAAGTTAGAGAGGGATCGGAAGGTATCTGAGCTATCGGAAGTTTCGGAGTGATCCGATCGGCCTCTCTTTGCTTGCAAATATACACCTTCTCAGTCTAAGGAGACATCGTCACGACTTGGCTAGGGCTGACTAGCTGTTAGCTAGAGCTATCGGAATGTGTCGGAGCCATCAGAATGATTGGATATCTAATCGCTAGCTTCTAATCTCTAACCTCTAGTGAGGTCTAATCTCTTTTTTCAGTACCTTTGTCGCGCGGTGGGCGTGCAGGCCCATCGCATGCAGCATGCATGCTGTGGCCCAGATGGTGGAATCGGTAGACACGAGGGACTTAAACTCCCTTGGCCAATTGCGGTCGTGCGGGTTCAAGTCCCGCTCTGGGTACCAGCCTCTCGGTGAGACTCATTCGTGTGGGGAACGGCCCGTCTCGCTAGTTTTTAGTATCTTTGTGGAGAACGAAAAGAATTCATCATGGCTGCCAAAGACAAAAAAGTACTCTATATATCTCAAGAGATATTCCCCTATCTGCCTGAGAGTGACCTCGCACATGTCGCTCGTTACCTCCCTGAGCATATACAAAATGCTGGACATGACGTGCGCATCTTTATGCCACGCTACGGACTGGTCAATGAGCGTCGTAATCAGCTTCACGAGGTGATCAGACTGTCGGGTATCAACGTCATCGT
>URKO01000046.1 GCA_900548415.1 uncultured Porphyromonas sp. | reverse complement strand
ATAAGAAGGAAACCCTTGTCTCTAAGACGCCCCAAACGTCTCAGCCAACAGCCAAACAGCCAACAGCCAACGGCCAACAGCCAACGGCCAACAGCCAACGGCCAACGGCCAAACAGCCAACAGCCAACGGCCAACAGCCAGCGGCCAAACAGCCAACAGCCAACGGCCAACAGCCAGCGACCAAACAGCCAACAGCCAACAGCCAGCGGCCAACGGCCAAACAGCCAACGGCCAACAGCCAGCAGCCAACAGCCAACAGCCAACAGCTAACAGCTAACACCCAACAGCCAGAGGAAAACATCTGGTGGATGAGTGCCTGGCGGTGGTTGCGTCGGCTCCTAGACTTCCGCGAGGATAAGGCGGGCGATGTGGCAACCATCGAGTCGCTCAAGGGGGATGTAGAGTTTCGTGGTACCAAGCTATGGATCCTCATTTGCGCTATCCTCGTTGCTTCTATCGGACTTAATGTCAATTCGACGGCGGTCATCATCGGTGCGATGCTTATTTCCCCGCTGATGGGCCCAATCATCGGCTTCGGCCTGGGCTTTGGCATTGCCGACCTAGATCTCGTACGTAAGTCGCTGCGCAACCTCGCCCTGACGACGCTCTTCAGTATCCTGACAGCTACGATCTACTTCCTCTTAACTCCGCTTGATCAGCCAGGCAGTGAGTTGCTAGGACGTACGGAGCCATCGATCTACGATGTCTTGATCGCCTTCTTTGGCGGTGCGGCGGGTCTGATCGCTGGTAGTAGCAAGAGCAAGGGGCAGGTACTGCCTGGCGTGGCTATCGCTACGGCACTCATGCCTCCGCTCTGTACAGCGGGCTTTGGGCTGGCTACGGGCAATTGGGCATTCTTCTTCGGTGCTATCTACCTTTACATCATCAACTCGGTCTTTATCGCCTTCGCCACCTTTGTGATGGTACGCATCATGCGCTTCCCGATGAAGTCGGTCGCCTCGGGCGATATGCGCAAGCGTAGCTATCGCTGGATCACGGTGATCGCTGTCTGCACATTGATACCGAGTATCTACTTAAGTATCCGTCTGGTGCGAGACTCCTATCAGGAGGAGCGTGCCAAGCAATTTGTCGCAGACCACTTTGCACCCCCAGCTCATCAAGTGATCCGTCAGTCTTTCGTACGAGCTGATGGGGACAAGCGTGCCTACATAGACGTAGTCTTGATCGGCAAGCCGCTCTCGGCTCAGGCGATAGACAGCATAACTACCCTACTGCCTAGCTATGGGCTATCTAACTTCGACCTACAGGTGCACCAGGGGATCGACAATGAGGCTCCTACAGACTACGAGCAGCTAGGCGGTGTCCTGCTACGTGACCTCTACGAGCGGTCTGAGCGCACGGCCTCTGAGCAGCGTGCCGAGATCGACTCGCTACGTCGCACGCTCCTGCGCTACGACTACTATAAGTCGCTGACGCAAGACGTAAGCGATGAGGCACGAGCGGTCTTTAGCGACATTAGTCAGGTGCGGCTCATGCCCTCGATGGAGTTTATCCAAGGGCAAGACTCCGTCCTCCATATTCTTGTGACGACACCATCCAGCCGCCTCGCCCCAGCCGAGCGTAGCAAACTCGAGCAGTGGTTGCAGAAGCGTACCAAAGCGGATGATCTCGAGCTGATCCTAACCAACTAAGCAAAAATAGAATACTAACTTTAATAGAAAAGCGTCTTATGAATAAACTACAGACCTTGCTCCTGACCCTCTGTGCACTCCTCGTGTGCAGTGCCACAGCACGTGCCGACAAGGGCATGTGGGTACTCAGTGAGCTCAACGAGCAAAACGAAGCTCGCATGCGTGAGCTGGGCTTTAACCTATCCCTAGACCAGCTCTACAATCTAGACCAGCCATCGATAGCACGTGGCGTGGTCATCTTCGGAGGTGGCTGTACCGGTATCACCGTCTCCAATCAGGGACTACTCTTCACCAACCACCACTGCGGTTACGATGCCATCCAGAGCCAGAGTACCGTAGAGCATGACTACCTACGTGACGGCTTCGCCTCACAGTCTTTCCGTGAGGAGCTGCCCATCCCAGGACTCTCTGTCAAGTACCTCCGTGCGCAGATCGACGTGACGGCTCGCATCGAGCAGGCTGTCGCTGGTATCACCGACGAGGCTAAGCGTCAGGAGACGATCGATAAGGTCTCTGAGGAGATCGTCAAGGAGTACACAAAGTCTCCCTTTGACGCTGTCGAGGTAACCCCCTTCTACGCTGGTAACAAGTACTATGTCGTCATCTACGACGAGTTTAAGGATGTTCGTCTCGTGATGACTCCACCGAGCAGCGTCGGTAAGTTTGGCGGTGATACGGACAACTGGATGTGGCCTCGCCACACGGGCGACTTTAGCGTCTTCCGCGTCTATGCTGATGCCAACAACCAGCCCGCTGAGTACGCAGCTAGCAACAAGCCTTACCGTCCTGTCTACTATACAAAAGTCTCTCTCCAGGGCTACCAGGAGCAGGATTACGCTATGACCATCGGCTTCCCAGGCTCTACCGATCGTTACCTCACCTCTTACGGTGTCATCGATCGTATCGAGAATGAGAACGCACCCCGCATCGAGGCGCGTGGTGTCAAGCAGGAGATCTGGAAGCGCGCTATGGAGGCTGACCAAGCAACCCGCATCAAGTATGCTAGCAAATATGCTCAGAGTTCTAACTACTGGAAGAACTCTATCGGTATGAACCGAGGTCTCGAGAAGCTCCACGTCGTAGACCGCAAGCGTGCCGAGGAGGAGGCATTCACCCAGTGGGTCGCTCGTACGGGCAAGCCTTACGGCAATATCCTCCCCGACCTAAAGCGTGCTTACGAGGAGGCTGCTCCCTACAATCGTCAGCTCAACTATATCGTCGAGACGATGCTGAGCGGTAGCGAAATCGTATGGCTCGGCTATCAGGCTATGGTAGCTGCTGGCTCTGGCAACAAGGAGGAGCTGGCAGACCTCTACAAGGACTACCTCCCCAACCTAGATCGTGAGGTGCTTCCCGCTATGCTTGCCCTGCTACGCACGAAGCTACCTGCTGACAATCTGCCCTTCATCTATCAGATCATCGATGAGCGCTTTGGCGGTGACTACAAGGCTTATGCTGAGGAGCTTTTTGCCAATAGCGTCGTACCTTATGAGGATAAGATGATGGCTGTACTAGCTATGGATCCGAACAAAATCAAGGAGACCCTTGCCAACGATCCTGTACAGGAGCTTGTCCAGAGCGTACTGATGTACTACTCAACCCTGATCAATAAATATATGGAGTACAACCATGCTATTGAGAAGGGCAAGCGAGAGCTCTTTGCAGCTATGAGCGAGTTCCAGCCTAACGCACTTCGTCCATCAGACGCTAACTTCACAATGCGTATGAGCTATGGTCGCATCCTCGGCTACGAGCCTGGTGACGGTGCATGGTACTACCACTTCACGACGGAGCGTGGTGTCTTCCAGAAGCAGAACCCCAACAGTAGCGAGTTTGCCGTACAGCCTGAGATCCTCGAGCTACTAAGCAATCCTGCTAACTTCGCACCTTATGGTGTGGGCAATCACCTCTTCACCTGCTTCCTATCAGACAACGATATCACGGGTGGTAACTCAGGTAGCCCTGTCTTCGACAAGAATGGTAACCTCATCGGTCTAGCCTTCGATGGTAACTGGGAGGCTATGAGTGGCGACATCGAGTTTGAGCCTGACCTACAGCGCACCATCTCAGTAGACATCCGCTACGTCCTCTTTATGATCGACAAGTGGGCTAAGTGCCCCCGTCTGATCCAGGAGCTGACCTTCGCATAAGCGAGGAGATAACGCAATCAGGACGCACAGACGTGTAACCCTCTGTAGGGACGCACGGCTCGTGCGTCCGTCTCCAAACAGCACAGACAAATAGCCCTTTGTAGGGGCGGACCTGCGTGTCCGCCCGTCCCCGTTGAAGCGCTGTATGCCTTGTGGGCGGACACGCAGGTCCGCCCCTACAAAGGGTTACACATTTTCGACCACACGCCTATATGCGCATAGACATTATCACCGTACTGCCTGAGATGATCGAACCGTTTGTCTCGACCTCTATCGTGGGGCGAGCACAGCGAGAGGGCTTTGCCGAGGTACATATACATCAGCTCCGCGACTATGCGACCAATCGCTGGGGGCGTATCGACGACTACCCCTACGGTGGCGCTGCGGGGATGCTCATGTCGATCGAGCCAATCGACCGCGTCATCACCGAGCTGCGTAGCCAGCGTGACTACGACGAGGTTATCTTCACGGCACCCGATGCGCCAGTGCTGACGCAGGCGGTCGCCAATGAGCTGAGTCTCATGGAGAACATCATCATCCTCTGCGGTCACTACAAGGGGATCGACCATCGTATCCGTGAGCATCTCATCACGCGTGAGATCTCCATCGGGGACTATGTCTTGACAGGTGGTGAGCTAGCGGCAGCGATCATTGCCGATGCGACCATTCGGCTCATACCAGGCGTCCTAGGCGATGCGGATAGTGCGCTGAGCGACTCCTTTCAGGATGGCCTGCTCACACCACCCATGTACACCCGCCCCGCTGAGTACAAGGGGTGGCGCGTACCTGAGATCCTCCTCAGCGGCCACGAAGCACGCATAGCGCAGTGGGAGCATGAGCAGGCGGTCGCCCGTACGCAAGCACTCCGCCCCGACCTCTTAGGAGAGGAGAGCTAAGTTTTTGGTCCGAGGCCGCTTGTTTAGTCCAAAAATAAGTTGTATCTTTGCACAACGAAATACGGGATGTAGCTCAGTCCGGTTAGAGTGCGCGTCTGGGGGGCGTGAGGTCGCTGGTTCGAATCCAGTCATCCCGACCAAGGTCATCAAGACCTACTGCGAGAGCAGCTCATATTACATGGGCTGCTCTCGTTGCATTTAGGCGGTACGGGACGACGCCTATGTCGAGACTTTGCAGTAAGAATGAAGCGCAAAGCACTGAGGGTGAGGTCTGAAGGAAGGACGCCTCCGTATCATTGCTGTCCGGTAAAAGTCAGAAAGGGCACATCAAGGGGGCTCAACCGCAGAATTGAAGCGGTTGAGCTTTCTGATTTTGCTTTCCAAGCCCCCCTAGTCAAATAAAGAGGCAATTGGAGGCGAATTGAAAGACTGATCAAGCAACATTTCCCAGTCTTTTTCGGGGTGATTGAAGAGGCTGTAGAAATCTACGTAATACATCAGCACAATCCTAACCATAGTCGCTAAGCCTGAGAAGCTCCACGAGCGCGTCAGACCCCTCTTCAGGATCATCAGTAAGAGATTGGCTATCAAAGTGACCCAAATCTGCAACTTGATGGCATTAGCACTCTCTCCATAGAAGTACTTTAAGGGGAAGTTCTGCTTGATCTGCTTGAAGAGAAGCTCTATGTCCCATCGTCTGTGATAGATCTCTATAATCTCTTCGCTTGGAAGCTCCATGTCGTTGGTTAGAAGCGATATGGGACGATTCTTGTGGTCAATATAAGTGATGATACGAGCTTGATGCTTGATCTCTTCTCGTTCCTTGGTTTTGTGCTTGGTAAAGGTCACATATTGCTCGCGTACTAGGACGACACCCTCGGGCGACTGGCAGATCACGTCCTTAGAGACCGTGTAGACTAGATTCTTCTTCATCTTAGTGACGTAGATCACCCCTCGTTGAGTCAGCTCCTCAAACTTCTCATAACTGATATAGGCGCGATCCATCGCTATGATATCCCCTTCGCTGAAGTTAGCGGGCTGTAGCATAAAGCTGTCATTTGTGGCAGCCGATGTAAAGCGAACATCTGAAGGGACACCTTCGTTGGCATGAATCACTGTGTGTACCTTGATGCCCCCCTTCTTTTTGCCAATTTTGGAGTGTCTTCCGACGCCTTTGAAGATGAGATTGGAGAAAAGGGATATCGTAGTAGAGTCTATAATCTGAAGATGCTTCATCCAAGCAGAATTCCTGCCACGGTGGCTTCGGCTGTCCGAGGAAAGGTAGCCCTGGTATTTGGCGTACAAACCTCTGTAAATAGCTTCAAATATAGCCTCCGAGCGTCGTTTATTGGCGTCTGCTAGAGTGCTTTTAGTAGGCATCGTCTTGATTCCCAGGTGATTTAACTTGTGCGTCTCTGCCTGTAGGGAGGTGGTTATCTCACGCAGTGAGTCAAAGCGCTTAATCACCGCATAGAGCATCACAGTCAGGTGATTCCAAGCGTCAAACCGCTTGACATAACGCTCTCCTCCTAAAGACTCGCTGATACGAAGGACTTCATTCTTGTTGATGAGCTGTAGGATCTGAGCATAGAGCGGCTGTCCGATAAAATGCGTACTTTTGGGCATGGTTACGATGTAGTTTGTTTTTATCGCAAAAGTAACCATAAAGGGCTGATTCCTCTTATTGGGAGTCGGCCCTTTTTTTACTCCCTATCTACCCCCTCAAAAAAACTTTTACCGGACAGCAATAATTCCGATATTCCCTTCCTCTTGGTTAGAGCCACCACCCGTCCCATTGCCTGGGGTAGGCTTGCTAGGATTAGAGCCCTCACTTGAGGGGTTGCTCGGCTTATTGGCCGACTCGGTAGGATCAGTGGGGTCACTCTTGAGGTAGCTCGCATAGTTCATCTTGTGACGGATCTGTGCGCCAGGGACGAAGATCACTCTATTGCCGTGGATCATCTCTCGCTTAAACTCCTCGGGCTTGTCACACGACTTGCTGCGCAGGGTTGCTCTAAAGCGACCTAGATCGCCTAGATCCACGATACGACCATTAGACAGCTCCATAGAGAGCAGCATCGAGACCGTGTTCATGACGCTGAGCACATCGCCCACAGAGATTGCAGAGATCTGTGAGACCATCTGAGCGATGTCAGCTTGTGCGGTGACGCCGTCGTACTTAGCCTGTGCGTAGTACTTAGTCTCCTTAGAGTCTGGGGTTGCACCTTTTCGATTGATTTGCTGGATAGCATACTTGATTGCCATAGTAGATTATTTTTTGAGTTGATAAATTTAGTTTGCCATCCTCAGAGCCTGTCGTAGCTGCGCTAGAGATCTCCTATATATAATAGGTGTCGTGGAGCATGCCGGCGATTGCTTCGAGATACGACTCTGTGTCGTGACCGCTATCGATAGGAGCTATGTAGAGCACTGTTTTTCTCTACTGGCAGGATCTCTATGACGAGCGTGCGATAGTATCTCTGAGAAGACAATGCAAAGGTACGACACCGACTGAGGGGCACCTGCTGTCAATGTCCTCGAGCGTACCTCTCGTGCCTTAAGAGGATCGCAAACGCTCCATAATGTATCGAGCGAAGCACACGCTCAAACGATCTGAGACTGTTGCAAAAGTCTCGATCTGCTACTGGGGATGAAGCGCAAGGCACTGTAACCTTTGACACAACAGACACAGCGGTCGGTGCGTCCGAGCCCCTGCTTTTATACTCCATCCTCAGATAGATAGAACTAATTCACTCGAACATTGTCGTACAGCTCTACCTTACTTATCAAAGAATCTAGGGTTATATAAATTGGCATGTTATCGTAATACTTCAAAGCTTTGGCTATATCGGCTTCATGAAACCTTTCAACGGAGAACTTGATCTTTAAGCCCTCTTCATTCTCTTCAAACAATGAATATTTGGGGTATCCATTTTCATCGCTTGAGTACATGAGTAGGATAGCTGTAAAAGCCTTCTCTAAAGAGTTTGGAGATCG
>URKO01000045.1 GCA_900548415.1 uncultured Porphyromonas sp. | reverse complement strand
ATCATTAGTACGCCCGACCCCACCGAGACCATAAGCCTCTTTGATGTTGATCCGCTCGATACTACCATCAGAGACATTTAATGCACCTGGATAGGCGATGTTCGCATAGCCCTCACCAACCTCCTCTTTGATGGATATCATCCAGTATCCACTTGCTGGAGACATAATCTGCCAAGCTAGATCAGCAGTGACACCCTTAAACACTTTGTCATACACTTCTAGCCAAGCATCGTATGCCTTATTGAACTCAGCTTCTTGCTTTTTGTATAGATCTGGGTCTTGCTCATAGTCTGCCGTTACATAATCCTCCCACTCAGGCTGGGGACCAGGCTGGGGAGCATCTAGATTGTAGAGGAATGAGTCGCAAGGTGTAGAGCACTGATACTGTCCCTGCTCATCCAGCTGCCAGAAAAGTGGTCTGTCAGAGCCATTGCGGGTATTTTGTCGACCTAGGATCTTCTTACCATCAGACGAGCAGAAGAAAGCCTGCGTGTAGTGAGGCTTGAGGCCTAGATAGTCTTTGTCCAGCACGGGGAGTGTCTTGATCGTCCAGGAGCCATCCTCAGCTCGTGTGCCATAGATCGGGAGCGTCATGCTCGCCTGAGCATAGGTCGGATCCATCACGTACCCCACGAGGAACTTAGCATCAGAAGTCACATAGACAGGTCTTACGTCAGGCCAGTTGCTCTCAGGAGTCTTGATCTCGTGTAGCTTCTCTTGTGCCATATTGCAGACATAAGCACCTACCTCATCCTGAGCAACAAAGATCTCGCCAGCATCAGAGACTGCGTAGATCATATACTTCTCAGCACCCGTCTCAGAGAGGAAGAGCGAGGTGGTGTCTCGCTGCGTGTCGTAGCAGAAGGCTGTCGAGTTAGGACTGCCACCATAAATGTAGCGCCCATTGGGGCTAGTACCGTAGATGGAAAAGTTGCACGCCTCGGCAGGTAGGGCCTTCGGCTCTTGCGTGATCTTACACCCAGCCTGCTGAGCGGTCAGTGCGTAGCTCAGAGCAAGGAGTAAGAGTAATGAAGATAGTAGTTTTCTTGTCATACCATTTGAATCGTTTAAGAGTTGATGTTACCACAAAGCTACCACTCTTTTTCGAGAAAAACAACGCCCCCCCACGTGACTATCGTGCTGAATGGGGTAATCATAAGACATCCTCTCTGAACTGGCTGGATCATCGGTCGGACGCAACCCTCACTATATAACTAGAAATAGTTACCTTTGCCCTATCCTAGTGTAAAACATAGTACAGTATGAAACGAATCTCTTGGACTCTCGGCATCCTGCTCACCTTGTCTCTCCTCATTGCGGCAGGTTGTAGTGGCGAAGACCCCATCAAGGCTAAGCGTATCGCTATCGAAAACGGCACCTACAAGCCAAAGCCCAAACCTGAGCCAGAGCCAGAACCTAATCCCAATCCTGATCCCAATCCTGATCCTAATCCTAATCCCAATCCAGACCCTAACCCCGATCCAGATCCTAATCCTGATCCCAATCCTGACGATAAGATCGAGCTGAAGGAGGTCACCTTCACCTTTGACGAGTGGGTCAAGCCCAAGGGAACCTACCAGCTACCCGTAGAGAAGAGTCTCTCTAAGCTACTCGCGGGCGACCCCTACTGGATGTCTGCAAGCAATGTGGGTGCTGCCAAAGCACTAAAACCCACCTCTCCAGTACGTCCTCTGACATCTGGTCGCACGGGACAAGCTCTTGAGCTGGAAACCATTAGGGGAATGACTATCGTTCGCAAGGGCATCATCGCTGGAGCTCTCTACTGCGGATCACTGGATGAGGGCATTATGGCCACCCAACCTATAGAGTCTACAAAGTTTGGTCAGCCCGTCTTTGCCATACCTATCTCTATCAAGGGATACTATCAGTGGCTCCCTGGCAAAGATCTTGTCGATGGGAAGAAGAGTAACCAGGTGATCAAAGGAGAGCAGGACGAGGCTACGATCGCCTGCGTCTTTTACGACATCTCGCAAGACAATAGTTACCTCAATGGTAAGACGCTCTACACCGATTCACGCATCCTAGCAAAGGTGCAGATACACCCCCAGCCTACTAAGGAGGGTGCGTGGACTCCCTTTGAGAGCAAACTGGAGATCGTCAATGAGGCGGCCTACAAGCAGATAGATCTGCAGAAAGGCAAGTACCGTATGGCACTTATCTTCTCGTCGAGTGCTCGTGGCGATGAATTCATCGGAGCTATCGGTAGTCGCCTGCGCATTGACGACTTTACTGTGACACTAGGCATACCCACCAAGAAGTAATCCGCTACAGCTATGACTACACGGCAACTACACACAGGGATAGTTACCCTCCTGCTCGCACTCCTTACGGCACCGCTACTGAGGGCACAAGCTCCTGTGGAAGACAGGGACGACCTAGAGTTTGGCATCAAGGCTGGTCTCAATGTCGGAGCTACCACGCCCCTACCCAAGCCGAAGGCTATCGACAAGATCTACACTTGGAATCCCCACATGAACATCGCCATCAAGGGTTGGCTCTCCTACCACCTCCCCGACACCAAAGGGTGGCACCTAGACACGGGACTAGAGATGGAGCGCAAGGGTATGTACGTCTGTACCCATGCCACAGATATGCGTATCAATATAGGCGATGGGCAGGAAGCTGCGTGGGGACTCTTTACGGGCAATAACAGCACCGAGTTTATCAACTACTACCTCACGCTCCCGATGCTGGTCGCCTACCATACGAGCAAAGATAAGTTTCGTATGCAGGTAGGCTTCTACCTCTCCTATCTGATGCAACAGAGCTTTAAGGTAACACTCGATGGAGACGGTACGCTCAATGGCGACCCCATCTCTCCAGATCACCTCGTCGACTACGACCTGTCAGACCACTTTAATAAGCTAGATATGGGTGTCAGGGTAGGCTTCGATTACTTCTTTCATCAGCGTCTCGGTGTGACTGCACAGCTCAATATGAGCTTCGAGCCAGCGCTAGATCGGAGCTTTACGATGATGCCCTTCCCGCTCTACAATATCTACGCTTTTGCGGGCTTTGCTTACCGCATCTAAGTAGAGCTGAGAGAGGGCTCTGTGATCCCAAACAGCGCAGAGAGCTGATGCATGATACCTGAAGAGAGTTTTTTACTACCTTTGTAGTGCTGTGGCAGGGGGCATCTAGTCGCGCTCCCTACCCTACGCATGACCACTCACAGATACCCTTCACGCTATGCACGCTAGCCTTGTCATCATACCCACCTACAACGAGCGCGAGAATGTCGCCGAGATGATTCGAGCCGTCTTGGCACTGCCCGAAGCCTTCGACCTGCTGATCCTAGATGACAATTCGCCTGACGGAACCGCTGAGATCGTGCGTACGCTACAGCAGGAGACGACCTACGCCGATCGCCTGCACCTGATTGTACGCCCCGGCAAGATGGGACTGGGCACGGCTTATCTTACAGGCTTCGAGTGGGCACTGGAGCACGGCTACGACTACATCTTTGAGATGGATTGCGACTTCAGTCACCCCCTCTCGGCGCTACCGCACCTCCTACGCGCCGTCTCGGAGGAGGGCTACGATGTAGCGGTGGGCTCTCGATACGTGCGGGGTGGAGGGGTCAAGGATTGGCCTCTCGGTCGCATACTTATGAGCTATCTCGCATCAGTCTACGTACGCATAATCACCTGGCTACCAGTACGAGACACGACGGCTGGCTTCGTCTGCTACAGACGTGAGGTGCTAGAGACGATGAGACTAGACGAGGTGCACTTCAAGGGCTACGCCTTCCAGATCGAGATGAAGTACACGGCGCACTGTCTAGGCTTTAAGATCAAGGAGGTACCCATCACCTTTGTCAATCGTAAGCTCGGGAGCTCGAAGATGAATGGTTCGATCTTTGGCGAAGCCTTCACGGGCGTCCTCAAGCTACGCTACTGGCAACTCTTCAAAGGCTTTCCCAAGCGCCGTAATACAGCTAAGTAATATGCGACAGATCATACTCGGAGCGACCATTATCAATGAAGGTCGGCAGGTCGTCGGCTCCGTATGCCTTTCCGACGAGCGAATTGAGTCTATACATATAGGTGTCGACAAAGTGTCTGACCTCCCCAGCGAACTACTCCAAGGAGCAGAGATTGTGGAGGCTCACGGGCTTTGGCTACTCCCTGGCTGCATCGACGATCAGGTACACTTTAGAGAGCCAGGACTAACCCACAAGGGCGACATAGCGCACGAGAGCCGTGCTGCCGTGGCTGGCGGTGTCACCTCCTATATGGACATGCCGAATGTAAAGCCCCCGACGGTCACCCTCGAGGCACTCCTCGACAAGCGTCAGCGCGCTCAGGAGACAAGCTGGGCAAACTACGCTTTCTACTTCGGCGGGACTAATGACAACGCTCCCAAGGCGTGCGCCATAGACCCAGCCCTGATACCTGGGTACAAGCTCTTCCTAGGAGCCTCCACGGGCAATATGCTGGTGGACAGCGAGGAGGCACTCGACTACTTCTTTGCCCATGCGCCCAAGCTCATCGCTACACACTGCGAGAGCGAGGAGATCATCACACGCAATAAGGAGATCTACCGCCAGCGATACGACGGTCATCCACCCATTGAGACACATCCGCTGATACGCTCTCGTGAGGCGTGCTACGAGTCTTCACACAATGCCATAGAGCGCGCCAAGCGTCTCGGTGCTAGACTACACGTACTACATCTATCGACTGCGGAGGAGATGGATCTCTTCTCTGCAGCCCCTCTTTCGCCCGAGAAGCGCATCACCGCCGAGGTATGCGTCCACCACTTATGGTTTACCGATGAGGACTACAGTCGCCTAGGCAACCGCATCAAGTGGAATCCCGCCGTCAAGACGGCTCGCGACCGTGAGGCTCTGCGCCAAGCGCTCGTCGAGGGTCGCATCGATGTGATCGCCACCGACCATGCGCCTCACACACTAGCCGACAAGGAGGGCGATGCCCTCACGGCAGCCTCTGGCGGTCCGCTCGTACAGCACAGTCTCTTGATGATGCTGGAGCTGGCTCACGAGGGGCTTTGGTCGCCAGAACTGGTGGTTGAGAAGATGGCACACGCACCCGCACAGCTCTTTGGCGTCCGTGAGCGAGGCTACATACGCACAGGCTACTACGCCGACCTAGTCCTCGTCGATCCTCATCAGGAGACCACAGTAACTAAGGAGAGCCTCTACAGCAAGTGCGGCTGGTCGCCCCTGGAGGGCTACACCTTCTCGCATCGCATCGTAGCTACTTGGGTCAATGGACAGGTCGCTTACCGTGATGGACAACTGACCAGTCGTCCGCTGGTACACGCACTCACCTTCGCCTGATCTAGCTCTTTCTAGAGGGCAAATCGACATTTGGGTGTCCAACCCTTTCGCTACGTGAGCGATTATTCTTATATTTGCAGTCGGGTGATGATCTTTAGAGAGATTGTCCCCGTCTAAAGGGCGCAGTCCCTTCACCCTTTGAGTAGACACACAAATCAATAAACAATATAGCGTATGAATCTGTCACACATCGAGCATCTTGGGATAGCAGTCAAGAGCATAGAGGAGGCACTACCCTTCTTCGAGGGAGTCCTCGGACTAACCTGCTACAACATTGAGGAGGTCGCCGACCAGAAGGTGCGTACTGCATTCCTCAAGATAGGCGAAGTCAAGCTAGAGCTCCTAGAGCCTACGAGCGATGAGAGCCCTATAGCCAAGTTTATCGAGAAGCGTGGCGAGGGTATCCACCATCTAGCACTATCATCTGACGATGTAGCACCAGCTCTCGAGGAGCTCAAGGGCAAAGGCATACGCCTCATCGACGAGAAGCCTCGCAAAGGTGCCGAAGGGCTCAACATCGCCTTCGTACACCCCAAGAGTGCACACGGCATACTCTTAGAGATCTGCGACTGCAAGGATGTCGCTAAGTAATATCGTCCAATCAAACAAACGCTACATAGAATAATGAGTGTACAACAAGAGAAAATAAAGCAACTCCTTGCCAAGCGTGAGGAGGCTCGTCTCGGAGGAGGCGAGGAGCGCATTGAGAAGCAACACGCCAAGGGCAAGTACACAGCTCGTGAGCGTATAGCTATGCTCCTCGATGAGGGTTCCTTTGAGGAGATCGACATGTTCGTCCAGCACCGCTGCACGAACTTTGGCATGGAGAAGAAGAAGTTCCTCGGTGACGGTGTCGTCGTAGGTAGTGGTACCATCGACGGACGTCTCGTCTACGTCTTTGCACAGGACTTCACCGTCATCGGTGGCGCACTCGGTGAGATGCTTGCTGCTAAGATCTGCAAGGTGATGGACCTAGCCATGACTATGGGCGCACCCTGTATCGGTCTCAACGACTCAGGTGGTGCTCGTATCCAAGAGGCTGTCAACGCACTCTGTGGCTACGGTGAGATTTTCGAGCGCAACATCCTCGCTTCGGGTGTCATACCTCAGATCTCTGGTATCTTCGGTCCTTGCGCTGGTGGTGCTGTCTACTCGCCCGCACTGACTGACTTCAACATTATGGTGCGCAACTCCAGCTACATGTTCCTCACAGGTCCTAAGGTGGTCAAGACAGTCACCGGCGAGGATGTCACACAGGAGGAGCTAGGTGGTGCCGACGTACACGCATCTAAGAGTGGTGTGGCACACTTCGCTGTAGACAACGACGAGGCTGGCATCCAGCTCATCCGTCAGTTGCTCTCCTTCCTACCACAAAACAACATGGAGGAGCCACCCTTCGTTGCTTGCGACGATCCCGCAGACCGCTGCGAGGAGCTACTCAACGAGATTATCCCTGACTCACCAAACCGTGCTTACGACATGTACGAGGTAATCGGAGCAATCGTAGACCACGGCGAGTTCCTCGAGGTGCATCGTGACTACGCACGCAACATCATCGTCGGCTTCGCTCGCTTCAACGGGCAGAGCGTCGGTATCGTAGCCAATCAGCCTAAGGTAATGGCTGGTAGCCTCGACTGCAACTCCTCTCGCAAGGCTGCGCGCTTCGTACGCTTCTGCGACTCATTCAACATCCCCATCGTCACACTCGTCGACGTGCCAGGCTTCCTCCCAGGCACTGGTCAGGAGTACAACGCCGTCATCACACACGGTGCTAAGCTCCTCTACGCTTACGGCGAAGCTACCGTGCCTAAGATTACAGTCGTCCTACGCAAGGCATACGGTGGTGCTTACATCGTGATGGGCTCTAAGCACCTACGCGCAGACATCAACTACGCTTGGCCCTCTGCTGAGATTGCCGTCATGGGTCCATCAGGAGCCGTTGAGGTAGTCTTTGCTAAGGAAGTCAAGGCGAGCGATGACCCCGCTAAGACAGCTCTGGAGAAAGAGCAAGAGTATCGTGATGCTTTTGCCAATCCATACAATGCGGCTTCCTACGGTTACATCGACGATGTCATCGAGCCAAGGAACACCCGCTTCCGCATCGTCCGTGCGCTACAGCAACTACGCACGAAGCGCCAGACGCTCCCCGCTAAGAAGCATGACAACGTACCGCTCTAACCCCTTCTACCGATGGCTACCAAAAAGATAGAAAAGGGTAAGAAGGCACCCGCCAAGAGAGCTAAGAAAGCAGCGCCAGCGCCCTCTCCCGAAGAGGTCGCTATAGCGCTCGCCTTAGCGCAGGCTCTAGGCACCCCTCACGACGAGGAGTCCTTCCGCCTGCCGTTATAGTCGTAGCCAACGATATGTCCGCCACGTGCGTCGATGTCGAGCTTGCCGTTATCGTTGTGCACGTTCAG
>URKO01000044.1 GCA_900548415.1 uncultured Porphyromonas sp. | reverse complement strand
TATCTAACCTCTTACCTCTTTCGACAAATGGATAACGCAGACAAGCTCGTCAACTTCAAATACAATAAAGCGGTCGCTCAGAGAAAGCTCATCAAGGTGATCGGCGTAGGTGGTGCTGGAGGCAATGCCGTCAAGCACATTCACGCTTCTGGACTCCAGGGCGTATCCTATCTGCTCCTCAACACTGATGAGCAAGACCTTGCCAAGAGCGGACTAAAAGATGTAGCCGTCATTGGGCAGAAGCTAACCCAGGGACTAGGTGCCGGAAGTAAGATCGAGGTCGGCGAAGAGGCCGCCCTAGAAGACCGAGAGCTCATCCACTCCCTCCTGGACGACAACGAGACGCAGATGGTCTTCATCTGCGCTGGCATGGGCGGTGGTACGGGTACTGGAGCTGCACCTGTCATTGCGAAGATAGCGCGTGATATGGGACTGCTCACCGTCGGCTTTATCTTCATGCCTTTCGTCCGTGAGGAGAGACAGCGTATGATCAAAGCGGCACAAGGTGCCGAGCGCATGCGACAAGAGGTAGACTCGCTGGTCATCATTGCCAACGAAAACATCAACCAAGTCTACGGTGAGCTACCCTGGAACGAGTCTCTCAACAAGGCAAATGAGATCCTTGCCAATGCGGTACGAGCCATCACGATGGTTATCACCAACGAGATGGAGATGAACCAAGACTTTGCCGACGTACGCACCACGCTCAAGGACGGAGGCATCGCACATATCAGCATCGGCTACGGCGAGGGGGTAGACCGTGTGAGCAAGGCTATCGACTCCGCTCTGCGCTCTCCCCTACTCAACAATGACGACATCACGACGGCGACAAGGCTTCAGCTGGCTATCTTCTACGATCCGTCCGACGCGCTGACAACAGACGAGATGGACGAGATCAAGAAGCTCACCTCCTCCATCCGCAATCTGCAGAACAATAAGTCGGGACACGCTTTCAATGAAGAGCTGGGCAACAAGGTGATGGTGGTCATCATCGCATCTGGCTTCCAAAAGGAGGCGCACATGCCTATGACCGCTATGGACGTAGAGGACTACGTGCGCCAGACGGAGATCGAGAAGGAGCAAAACAAGCTACTCAACCAGTACTACTCCGAGTTTGACCTAGAGCCACGCAGTTCCCTGCCCACCTTTGTGCCTATCGTGCTGACTGACGATGAGCTAGATCGTGACGACCTGATAGACTACCTCGACGAGGAGCCTGCTAAGAACCACAGCTACTCAGAGGTCGAGGAGCGACGTGCCAAGTACAAGTATGGCAACCAGACACCCGCTATGTCTCAAACGCTCGACACGTCAAAGGTTGCTCAGCGCTCCACACCTACTCGGATGCCTAGTGCAGACGTAGAGGAGCTGCCCAACGTCGATCCTACTAAGGAAGGTACAGAGCCTACCACCCAATCAGTCAACCAGCCCAAGATCATCAAGTTCTGAGCCGGAGCTCTAGCAGCATGTTCTCCTCCATTGTCTTGCTCTGCGCTATGGGCAAAGAGCACATGGCGATACAGTCTGCTCTGCAAGCTCTAGCTCCCGCTGTCGAGTTGGTGGAGCGCGCTTTGGTCGAGAAGGCCCCCTTTGCTACCTATCGCTACACCTTACGACTAGAGGAGCATGCCACTGAGTGGACCTTTCACCTCATTGAGACAGGCATCGGCAAGGTGCACGCAGCGCTTGCCACACAGCGCGCCATCGAGCTCTATCACCCCCACCTCTTAGTCAACGTGGGCGTGTCGGGAGGACTTTACGCAGGGGCACAGGTCGGCGACCTTTGTCTCTCTACGGCTTACCGCTACCACGACGTCTGGTGCGGTGAGGGCAATGAGCGCGGACAAGTACAAGGCATGCCAGCTCAGTTCTCCGCAGATGCTGCAACCATTGCGGCCGTGGCACAGCAACTAAGCATACCGCTTCACGAGGGGTTGCTCCTCTGTGGTGATACCTTCATACCCGACGCTGAGCACCTAAGAGCCTTCGCGCAGCAATACCCCGACCTCGTTGCGGTCGATATGGAGAGTGCCTCCATCGCTCAGACAGCTTATCTATACCAGACGCCACTAGTCAGCCTACGCATCGTCAGCGACACGCCACTCACGAGCCAGGATCATGGCAAGCAGTACGCAGACTTCTGGCAGCAGAGAGACCTTTTCCTACCGCCCTTTGCAGATGCTATGCACCTCATCTGCTCGCTCGCAGGGAGCCTCTAGCTGTAGGCACCTCCCCACAAAGCGTCTAAACCGATTCCTTTCACTATCTTTGTAGTAAAGTCATTTAACCCAATCATATTATGAATCACTTATATCGCAATCTACTCCTACTCTGCATCCTCAGTCTAGGACTCTTCAGCTCTTGTCAAGAGCCTGATGCTATCGTTCCTGCCGACTCGGAGGAGATAGCTAATAGTCAACAAGTCAGTGGTGGTATCGCTGGCTTCTACCTACTCAACGAGGGCAACTTCCAGGCAAACAACAGTTCGCTGGACTACATGAACCTCGTCAACGGCACCTACACACGAAATATCTACGCCACAGTCAACCCCAACGTAGTCAAGGAGCTTGGCGACACGGGCAATGATCTACAGGCATACGGCTCTAGACTATACGCAGTCATCAACAGCTCCAACAAGGTAGAGGTGCTCGACGCTCAGAGCGGTAAGCGCATCGGTCAGGTAAACATTCCTAACTGTCGCTACATCTGCTTCAGCGGCGACAATGCTTACGTCTCTAGCTACGTCAGCACCTCAGAGACACGAGACGCTCAGGGGCAAGTCCGTGGAGCCGTCTACCGTGTCAACCTCAACACGCTCGCTATCACAGGGCAAGTCATCGTAGGCTACCAGCCTGAGGAGATGGTTATCAAGGGCGAAAGACTATACGTCGCTAACTCTGGTGGCTACATGAAGCCAAACTATGAGCGCACCCTATCAGTCATCGACCTTAAGAGCTTCACCGAAGTAGACAAGATCGAGGTTGGTATGAATCTCCACCGCCTCAGAATGGACCACAACGGTAGACTATGGGTCACCTCGCGTGGTAACTACGGCAACGTACCCTCAAACCTCTACTACATAGACCTAGACCCAACTACGCAAAAGGTTGCGAAGCTCGACTCGCTCAATATACCTTGTGCTGAGATGGCCTTCTATGGTGACAAGCTCTACTACTACAGCAGCATCTGGAACAATGAAGCTCAGAAGATGAAGACAGGCTTCGGTCTGGTTGACATCAACGCTGCAAAGCCTCTCACCGAGAGCTTTATCACAGACGGCACGGCTGAAAACATTCAGACCGCATACGGTCTCGCCATCCATCCCGCTTCGGGCGACATCTACATTATGGATGCTAAGGACTTCGTCTCTAGTGGTACGCTATACTGCTACACTCCCGATGGTAAGCTCAAGTGGCAGACCGGACGCACCGGTATGCTGCCCGCTCACATTGCATTCGTAAAGCAATAACTAGACGGCAACGAGGCACACGATAAGTGCCCATCCCTGTCCGTTAGACAGCTACGTAGGGGCGGACTCTTAGGGAGTTCGCCCCTACCCTTTTTATATACAGGTCTCTATCTCGATGTCTACTCTCATCTTCTCACTCATCCTCCTCTGCGCTGCCACTCCTTATATATATGGGCAGCAATACACCGCTCCAGACAGCGTATCCACGCACCATCTGGAGACAGTTGTCGTCCGCGCTCCCCGTGAGCCAGACTACAAGCGAGGAGTCATACCCGCACAGCAACTCTCAGGGCAAGAGCTCAAGGCGCTCAGTGCCTTCTCCATAGCCGATGCGCTCCGCTCCTTCTCGGGCGTTCAGGTCAAGGACTTCGGCGGGGTCGGTGGACTCAAGACCGTCAACATACGCAGCATGGGTACTCACCACGTCGGGATCTTTTACGATGGTGTCGAGCTGAGCAATGCGCAGAATGGGCAGATAGACCTCGGCCAGTACTCCCTCGACAATATGGAGGCGATACAGGTCTTCAATGGGCAAAAGGGTAGCTACCTACAGCCTGCCAAAGACTTTGGCTCTAGCGGTACCGTCTACCTGCAGACACGCAAGCCGATCTTTACCGATGGTGCGCAGACCAATCTGAGAGCGAGTCTCAGGACTGGCTCCTTCGACCTCTTTGACCCCGCCATACTGATCGAGCACCGACTAGAGCCCAGAGTCACCATGTCCTTCAATGCGGAGTGGATCAAGAGCAGTGGCAAGTATAAGTTTAGGTATAAGAAGGTCCTGCCCATCACCCACGAGATAGCTTACGACACCACAGCCGTCCGGCACAACGGAGACATCAATGCCACACGACTAGAGGGCAATCTCCATATCGGTCTCCCCGACGGACAGATGCTCGTCAAGCTCTACAACTACAATAGCGAGCGAGGCATACCAGGCGCCATCGTCAATAATGTGTGGCGTCGTGGCGAGCGTCTCTGGGACAACAACAGCTTCGTCCAGACCACCTACGAGCAGCAGCTCAGCGACCGCATACGACTACATGCCATCGCCAAGTATGCCTACTATCAGACCCATTTCGTGCGCAACGAGCCGACAGCAGCCTTCAAGGTAGACAACCTCTACCAGCAGCAAGAGCTATACGGCTCGGTCGCCTCAGCCTTCCAATTGATCGACCACTGGTACCTCTCCGCCGCCTACGATCTGCAGTGGAACAAGCTCGACGCCAACCTCTACGACTTCGTCTATCCGCATCGCTTCACCCACCTGCTCGCTCTCGCCTCGACCTATACCAACGACTGGATCAATGCACAGGCCAGCCTCCTCGGCACACTAGCTCAGGACAAAGCGCAAAAGCTCACCAAGGCGCCCCTCTTTCGCAAGCTCACACCCGCAGCGATCCTTTCGATCAAGCCGTGGCAAACCGTAGACCTACGGTTCAACGCCTTTTACAAGCAAAGCTTTCGCCTACCCACCTTCAACGATCTATACTACACCGAGATAGGCAACATCAAGCTCGACCCAGAGCACACGACCCAGTACAACCTTGGGTTACAGTACCAGCTCGCACCGCAAAAGTCGTGGCTCTACACCCTAGACTTCAAGGTAGACGCTTACTACAATCTCGTGACCAACAAGATCATCGCCTACCCCAAGGGACAGCAATTTCGCTGGACCATGATCAATCTCGGCAAAGTCGACATACGAGGCATCGACGCTCAGTGCACCTGGAGCCTCGTGCCTATCCGTGATCTGCAGCTATCTCTGCGGGCCCAGTACACCTACCAGAGAGCCATCGACATCACAAGCCCTAAGGACAGTTACTACCGCCACCAGATCCCCTACATCCCCTGGCATAGCGGCTCCGCCACGGCTATCCTGCAGTACAAGGGGTGGCAGCTCAACTACAACTTCATCTACGCTGGCGAGCGGTACAGTCAGCTGGAAAACTTCCCCGAGAATCACCTCCAGCCGTGGTACACCAACGATCTAGCCCTCGCCTACGAGCGCACCCTACGAGGGTACGGCCTGCGTCTGCAGCTCGAGTGCAACAACCTCCTGAGCCAAGCCTACGACGTCATTGCCAACTACCCCATGCCGCTGCGCAACTACCGCCTCACACTCGTCGTCACCCACTAGCCGAGCTAGACTAAGCAGTAAACTTCGCCCCACATTTTGAAGAGAGGAAATGTCTTCACCGGCATCTCCTCTCTTTTTGTCGTGTGGCTCTATCGTCGTCCGAGACGGTAGCACTGAGGGCAGACGCCCCAGTAGATCAGCAGCGGTGTGACGTCACCGTAGCGAGGTGGCGTGACCGCCTGTAGCTCCGTCAGTGCGGCGGTGCTACGATGGAGCAAGGTAGCACCACAGTGCCGGCACAGCAGTAACGCCTTGCTTTGACATAGTGACTGCCGCACCAATGACCCAGCTAGCCCCATCGGTAGGGGTAGCAAGATCCCGATCTTGAGAAAAAGGTCTACGCAAGTATAGATCGTCGTGTCTCCGATAGCCACACCACGCTCCTTAGCGAGTGCTATCAGATCCTCTGACGAGAAGATCCCCATCTGCTCCCCTATCAACTCTAAGATAGCTTCGCGCGTGCGGCTACGGTTCAACCCCTGCTCCTTGATATAGTTTTGTAGCAAGAGTCGCTCCTTAGCCTGGAGACTCTCAGAGAGACGAGACATACGACCTAGCTGCGGCTAGAGACCGAACTCTTGTCTGATACGCTCCACATAGTCCAGCTTCTCCCAGGGGAATAGCTCGACCTCCATCTCTATGGTACCTCTATGGAAGGTCTCGAAGCTCTTCTTGACCCAACGCACATCACGCCCGAAGTGTCCATAAGCTGCGGTCTCCTCATAGATCGGCTTGCGTAGGTCAAAGCGCTGCTCGATAGCATAGGGTCTCAGGTCAAAGACCCGCAAGATGCGCTGTGCTATTTCGCCATCGCTCATATTGATCGTCTTGCCAGATGTATGAACGTAGATGCTCACTGGCTCTGCGACACCGATAGCGTATGAGAGCTGTACGAGCATCTCTGAGCAAATGCCCGCAGCGACCATATTTTTGGCTATATGACGTGCTGCATAGGCACCAGAGCGGTCTACCTTAGAGCAGTCCTTGCCCGAGAAGGCTCCACCACCATGGGAGGCTCGACCACCGTAAGTGTCTACGATGATCTTACGACCTGTGAGACCCGTATCTCCGTGAGGACCACCTATGACAAACTTGCCCGTGGGGTTGACCAGCAGGCGATACTCCTGCACCGCAAAGAGATCGGCGTACTGCGGGTAGTACTTCTCCACACGAGGGAGCAGGTAGCGACGTATGTCCTCTGTGATTTGCTCTTGCATCTTCAGGTCGGCAGCATGCTGCGCCTCGTAAGAGCTATCGGCAGGCTTGATGAACTCATCGTGCTGCGTACTCAAGACGATCGTATCGATACGCACGGGATGGTTGTCCTCATCGTACTCTACCGTCACCTGACTCTTAGCATCAGGTCTCAGGTAAGGCATCAGCTCCGGCTCATGCTTGCGTATCTCAGCCAGCTCGAAGAGCAGCGCATTAGAGAGGTCGAGAGGTAGTGGCATATAGTTGGCCGTCTCGGTCGTTGCATAGCCAAACATCATGCCCTGGTCGCCAGCTCCCTGCTCCTCAGGGTTGGCACGGTCCACACCACGGTTGATGTCGTTACTCTGATCGTGGATAGCACTCAGTATGCCACAGCTACGAGCGTCAAAGCCGTACTCAGGCTGGTTGTACCCGATACGATCTACCACACGCCTCACGGTCGCATCTAGATCGACATAAGCATTGCTACGCACCTCGCCAGAAACGATCACCTGTCCCGTGGTGACGAGCGTCTCACAGGCGACACGCGAAGCGGGATCACCAGCTAGCAGCTGGTCTAGGATGGCATCGGATATTTGGTCTGCCACTTTATCTGGATGTCCTTCAGACACCGACTCGGATGTAAAGAAGTAATTCATACTACTGATATACTGATTGATGTAAATATATTGAGTCGAGGCTATTGGCCCGTGCCAAAGCCTCTGGGTACAACAAGAAAGCACCCCACCAGTCTGACGGATCAGCTCGTGGGGTGCTTTGATATCTCTATGCTTGCTTAGAAAAGATCCTCCTGCTGCGATCTCTGCTAGAGAGTGGTGAGGAGGTAAGTTTTTAGCATTTTTCTAAGTGGTTGCAAGCTTATCAAATCCATCCACTACGATCCCAAGACTGCATCAGAGCTTCTTGTCATCTCGTGGATGCAAAGGTAAGACAAACTTTTTAATCCTGCAAGGGGTGGCATCTGCCCT